>CALKVR010000987.1 GCA_938004815.1 uncultured Polyangiaceae bacterium
GCGTGGGGCCGAGGCTTCGGGCTTGCTCGTCGTCGAACGCCCACGGACCCGGCGTGTGGCTCTTCGTGACGAGCATCATCCAGCCTTCGACGCCGTAGGGGCTGCCGCCGTGCCGGACGTGCCAGAGGTCGTTCTCGAACACGATCTCGTCGGGGTTGCGATCGGCGCCGTGGATCGATCGGCAAACGCCGCACGCGTCGTCGATGGTGGGGGGCTCGCTCACGCCCGCGTCATGCCCGAACGGGCGCGACGCGTCCACACGGTGGCGCGGATGCCGCAGTCCTCCAGGCTCTCGGCACACCCAGGCACAAGAGAGGCTCTGTTCAGGCGCGACGTCCCGGGCACATACGTTGCTTTTCGCGGTGCATGGCTTCCCCGCTCCGTTCCGTCGCCGCCGTCGTTGTCTCGAGCGTTGTGCTCGCCTTGACCGCCTGCTCGTCGTCCAGCGTCGTCGACGATGACGACGGCGCAGGGGGCGACGGCGGCGGGGGCGGAGCTCCGCTCACCGAGGACGGCGAGCCGGGGCTGCTCGGCTGCGGTCTCCCGCTCGCGTGCGACGCGATCGTCACCCACATCTCGCACGAACCGTCGTGGGCGCCGGCCTGCGTGGCAGAGCTCGTCGTCGGCGGAGGAGCGGGGGCGGTGCAGCACACGTCGGCGCCCGGCCCGTACGACTGCGCCTCTCAGTCCATCTACGTCTTCCTGGGTGACGGCACGGCCATCCGCCAGTCACGCAACAAGCCAGGATGTCAGTCGCCGGGGCCGCATTTCTTCGGCGACGCGACGCCACCCGAGCTCTGCCAGGTGGTGGTGCCGGCCGAGCTCGCCGATGCCTGCGACGACCCGCCGCAGATGACGACGAGCGCGGTGAGCGGCGGCCCCTGGATCCCAGGCTGCGAAGCGACGCCCGGCGAGCTGGTCGACGGCTGCCAGCCCATCGACGCGCTGACGTGCGCCGAGGCGCTGGCGTTCATCCCGGAGTAGGCGGCTTCTTCGGCGTGCGCGTGCTGCGCGAGGGGTTGGCCTTGAGCTTGGCGGCCGGGCGCTTCTCTTCGAGCTCCTCGAGCGTCTTCGGCCAGTCGCCGCCGAGGAGGCGCGAGAGCGACCGGTCGGCGAGGAGCTTGCCGCCGGTCTGGCAGGTGGCGCAGTAGTTGGTCTCGTTGTCGGCGTAGGTGATGCGCTGCACGGGGGCAGCGCACCGCGGGCAGGGCTTTTGATACCGGCCGTGGACGGCCATCCCCTCGCGAAACGCGGTGACGTTCTCGGGGAACTTGGTCTTGGCCTCGTCGCGCAAGACCGCCGTCCAGCGATCGAGGACGGCGAGGGTAGCCTGGTGGAGGCGCGCCCACTCGTCGCCCGTCATCGCGCTCGACATCTTCATCGGTGAGAGCTGCGCTTCGTGGAGGATCTCGTCGGAGTACGCGTTGCCGACGCCGCTCAAGATCGTCGGATCGGTGAGGGCACGCTTGAGCGTGTGGCGCTCGCGCGTCATCGCGGCGACGAACGCTTCGAGCGTCGAACCCTCGAGCTCGAGGCCGCCGCGATCGAAGTCGGCGAGCCCTGCGCGCCCGGCGACGAGGTGCATCGAAGCCCGCTTCTTCGAGCTCGCCTCGGTGAGCACGAGCGAACCCGTCTCGAAGTCGAGCGCGAGCAGGCCCAACTTCGCGGGGATCTTGCCGCCCTTCTCCAGCCAGCGGAACCGCCCCGAGACCATCAGGTGGATGACGAGGAAGAGGTCGCCCTCGAGGCAGAGGACGATGCGCTTGCCCATCCGCTCCAGATCGATGAGCCGCTTGCCCTCGGCCTCTTTGATCGGCGGGACGGCGGTGCGCAAGACGAACGGGCTCGCCACGCGAACGCGCTCGAGCTTGGCGCCCCTCGCGCGCTCTGCGATCGATGAGAGATAGACGGCGATGTCCGGGAGCTCGGGCACCGCTCACTGCCCCTTGGCCTGGGCGACCGCCTCTCTCACCGCGGCCGCGAGATCGGCTGCCGTGAAGGGCTTGGTGAGGAACGTGCCGTCCTCGAGCGTGCGCGGATCGAGCATGTCGAAGGTGTAGCCCGACACGTACACGACCTTCAAACCGGGGCGGTGCAGCCGGAGCTCGGCGACGAGCTTGGGGCCGGAGACGCGCGGCATGACGACGTCGGTCACGACCACGTCGATGACCTCGGGGTGGTTCTTGGCGATGTCGATGCCCTCGGCGCCGTCGCGGGCCTGGAGCACGCGGTACCCGCGCGCGCTGAGCGTGCGAAAGGCGACGCTGCGAAGCGCGGCGTCGTCTTCGACCAGGAGGATCGTGGCCCCGAGCCCGGCCGTCAGCTCGCTCGCGGGCTCACGCACCGCCTCCATCTCGTACGACGAGCTGCGCGAGGCGGGGAGGAAGATACTGAACGCGGTGCCGCGGCTGGGCTCGCTCGTCACGTGGATCTTGCCGCCATGGCCGTCGACGATCCCGTAGACCGTCGCGAGGCCGAGGCCGGTGCCCTCGCCGGGGCCCTTGGTGGTGAAGAACGGCTCGAAGAGGCGCGAGCGCGTGGCGTCGTCCATGCCGCGCCCGGTGTCGGAGACGATGAGGGCGAGGAACTTGGAGGGGTTCGAGGGCAGCCCCACCGAGCGCAGCTCGGCCTCTGAGGCGTGGCGCGTGCGAACAACGATGACGCCACCGTCAGGCATGGCGTCGCGAGCGTTCGTGAGCAGGTTCAGGAGCACCTGCTCGAGCTGCGCGCGGTCGGCGCGGACGGGCCGCAGGTTGGCGTCGAGATCGAGCTCGATCGTCACGTGCTCGCCGACCAAGCGGCTGATCAGCTTGATGAACTCGGTCGTCATCCGGTTGATGTCGAGCAGCTCGGGCCGAGCGTCCGAGCGCCGCCCGAAGGCGAGGAGCTGGCGCGTGATCCGAGTCGCGCGGTCTGCTGCCTCGGCGATCGCAGCGATGTCGTCGAGCTCTTCTGTGCTGCGAGCCGCGCCCTCTTTGAGGAAGTCGGCGTGGTTGCGGATCACGGTGAGCAGGTTGTTGAAATCGTGTGCGATACCCCCGGCCAGTCGGCCGATCGCCTCGAGCTTGCGAGCCTGGAGGAGCTCGCGCTGCGTTCGCTGCAGGTCCTCGAGGTTCTCGCGGTAACGGCGCGTGCTCTCCGCGAGCTCTTCACCGCGTGTCTTGAGGTCCGAGAGCAGGAGCGCGTTCTGGAGCGCGCGGCCGAAATGGTTCGTGGCCAAGACGAGGAGCGTGGCGTCGGCCTCGGTCGGGCCGTCGCCGCCGCGGCTCCCGCCCACGATGAGGCCGACGGGCTTGCCGGGGTGGGGACGGAGAGGCACCACGACCACGGACGCGTCGGCCCAGGCCGCGTCCTCTTCGGGGAAAACGGCCCGCAGCAGCGGGGTCGGATCGGGCGCGTCCGTCGCGTCGCCGGCGCGGAGCAGCGACGGCGTCGGGTTCTCGGCGAGCCACGCTGCGAGCGGCTTCGGCATCTTGATGAGCTTGCGCTTCGACGGGGGGCTCGAGAACGTGGACGGGTCGATCGCGTCATCGAGGAACCCCACCGCGCGGACATGGGCCAGCGCGAGCAGCTCGCCGAGGACGGCCACCGCGCGCGAGGTGACGTCGGTCGGGTCGGAGAGGGTCGAGCAGCGAAGGACGAAGTCGCCGAGCGCCACCACCCGGTCGACCTCACGCAGGAGGTGGAGGCGTTCACGCGAGAGGCGGTCGACCTCCGCGCGAAGCACCGGAGCGTCGGTCTCGGCTTGGTCGTCCCGTTCGCCCCCCACCGGTGGTGCCCGTCAATCCGCTTGGATCTTGCAGTCGCTCACGGTGCCCGCGAACCAGTTCTGGTTCTTTTCGTTCCAAGAGCCCGCCGGGTCCCAGCGGACGGCGGGCGACGCGACGTTGCCGATCACGGTGAACGTACACCCGACCGTGAAGCGCTCGCGCGGCCGCTTGGCCTTCTCGAGCTCGGGCTGCGTCCACAGGCCGGCCGCCAGGAACTGCACGCCGTCCGTCGTCGTGTAGGGCCGGAGGAGCGACTTGTCGTCGACCTCACCGGCGAACTTCTGGTTCTTGGCCTCGAACTCGCACTTCTTGCCGTCGATGACGGTCTTCGAGGCGCAGGCGAGCTTGGCGTCGTCGCGTGGATCGAGCGTGATGTTGAGCTGGAC
>CALKVR010000988.1 GCA_938004815.1 uncultured Polyangiaceae bacterium
CCCGGCACCTCGACCGCGTCGGTCGCGGAGACGACGAGCTCGCGCGCCTCGGCGAGGCGCTTCGTGCGTTTCAGGAGGCCGAGCTCGCCCTGCTCTTCGAGGCGCTCGACGTCGCCGCGCTCGAGTGCAGGCAGGGCCATGCGCAGCACCTCACCGACGGGCGCGTAGTAGTAGCCGGCCACCTCGAGCAGAAAGTCGAGCAGCTCTTTGGGCACCACCGGCTTGCCGTCGACGAGCGCGTGGAGCGGCTTGAGCGGCATCGCCGGGTCGGGATCGCGATCGCCGAGCCCGACGACCACGCCGATCATCTTGCGCTTGCGAAAGTCGCACAGCACGCGCGCGCCGGGCACGAGACCGAGCGCGAGGTGGCTCGGCACCTCGTAAGAAAAGGCGCGCGCGAGGGGCACCGGAACGGCGACGTCCGCGACGAGCATGGGAGGCGACTATGGCACGAAAGCGGGCGCGGCCTCAGGCCGGAGGCTTCATCTTGGCCGCGTCGACCTTCTCGTTCTTCTTGTTCGCTTCGAACGTGATCGTCGAGCTGTCACCGCTGGGCTCGAGGATGGTGATCTTGGAAACGCCCCAGCGCTCGGCGTTCGTCACGACGTCGAGCCGCTTCAACGCCTTTTTGGCGTCGTCGTTCTTGGGCACGGCCGAGATCGAGACGGCGCCGTCGCTCGCCTGGCTCGCGGTGATTTCGTACCGCGCGCGAAGCGAGCCGATGTCGCCCCCGAGGAAAGTGATGAGATCCGGCAGCAGGGTGCCGAGCGCCCCCGGAGGCGCCTTGCCGACCTTGCCCTTGCCGTCGCGGTAGGCGATGCCCCGCTTGGTCACCCAGAAGGTGATCGCGTCGGGGGGCGCGAGCTCCCAGCGGAGCTGATCGGGCATCACGACCGTGAGCTCGCCCGTCGACTTCACCTCTTCGGCCAGGAGGCCCACCCTGCGGACCTGGGTGAAGCGGGCGATGAGCGTCTTGAGGTCTTTTCGCGCCTTGGTCACGGCCGCGAGCGCGTCGTCGGTCGCGTCGGCCTGGGCCGCGCGCGCACCGAAGAGCGGCGCGGCGGCAGCGAGCAGGACGAACGTGCGGCGGAGGAGGCGGGCAGAGGGCATGCGCGGAGCTTGGACGGACGGGGCGGGCCCGTTCTTCAACCGGACGCCAGCGCGCGCGTCAAGGGCCGGCCGCGGTCGCCGCCCGGACGGTGCCGTGCTGCGATCTGCTGGATGCGACGCACGAACGCGTTGGTTTCTTGCTGATCGATCGGGTCGAGCTCGGTCGCGCGGTCACAGAAGAAGGTGCGGCACCCGAACGGCCGGGCCGCGTACGCTGCGCACCTGGCGTCGGCCTTGAGGAGGGGGCACGTTCGCTCGTCACGCACGTGGGCGAGCGGGAGAGGCTTGGCGCCGCGCCCCGTCGACGCCGGTGTCCTGCCGCCGGCGCGTGCGATCGCCCGCTCGAGGTACGCGAGCTCGACGCTCGTGACGTACGGCTCGCGGCCGGTCACGCCGAAGCGGCAGCACTCGGTCGAGGCGGGGCAGCTCGATGAGGCGAGGCGCGCGTCGACCTCGGTGTAGAGCGCGGCGAGCTCGTCGAAGAGCGCGCGCTCGCCCGGCTCCTCGCGACGCCTCGGCGCTTTCATGACGGCCTCGTCACATCGCCCCCTGGTGGGGCGAGCCGGCGTCCAGCCACTTGGGGTAGTCGGTCTCGAGCGCGGGGTCCTCGGGGAGGACTTGCGGCGCCTCGTCGGGCTTGGGCTCGTAGGCGGGGTCGAGCAGCAGCTTCAGATCGAAGCGCACGAACCGCCCCATGAGGTGCGGGCCCTCGCTGACCCAGATCGCCCGCTCCGTCGCGTCCATGACGACGGCGTGGGTCGCGATGACGGCGTCGAGCGAGCTGCGATGACCGAGCGGCAACGGCTCGCCTCCGGCCGCGTTCTTGTCGCGGAGGATCGTCACCGCCGCGAGCGGATCGATCGGCGCCTTTTGCTCTTTCAAGAGCTCGTCGAGCCGCTCGCGCCGCGGCAGCGTCGACGTCGTCTCGCGGACGCGCTGGTTCTTGGGGTCGTCGGCGAACGGGCCCTCGAAGTGGTTCGTGAGCGGCAGCACGTCACCCGTCATGGTCCGCACATGGAGCGGAGCCCCCGGCGCGCGCTCGACCGCGGCCCCCGCGCCCGTCGCGTCCACCAGGAGCAGGATGTGGCTGACCATCGGCTCGCGCTTCTCGAGGAGCGCGATCGCCTCGTCGACGGTCGATGCCTCGGAGAGGAGGGCCCGGGTGGTGTGCACGACCGGCTCGCCCACGTTCGCGGTCTCGCGCGCTCGGCCGCCGTGCACGACCACGCCGAGGCCCCTTTCGTTCATGCCCGAGAGCACGCCCACGAGCCCGGGCCACGCCACCGACGCGAACGGGATCTTCTCCGCCTCGTGGACGAGAAAGACGACCTTTTTCTCGTCGTATACGCTGCCCGCCTCGAAGTCGAAGTTGCGCGCGAGGATCGCGTGCCCCCCCGCGGTCGCCTCGCCCTTGGCCACGAAGCTCGAGCAGCCGAGGAGCGGCGAGTGCTCGAAGCCGAGCGCGATGTCGTAGAGCGAGTTGAGGTAGATGAACCGCTGGTACGTGGGAAACCGATCGGCGAAGGGGTCGGGCGAGAACGAGCGCGCCTGGCTCGCGATCTCGCGGATGCGCTCGCTCGACATCGTCCGATCGGCCCCGTGATGGATCACTCGCGCCACGTCGAAGATGAGCCAGCGGAGCGGGGCGAACGGCACGTAGTGCTCGAGCGTGGTGTAGAGCTGCCCCTCGGACGCGATCATCTCGTCGTAGAGGAGCCGCGCGTGCTGGTGGCCGATCTCTTCGGGGGTGCCCGAGAGCCGCACCTCCAGGATGTTGCCGCGCTTCGTCGCGTACGCCGGCCCCAGCCGCCGCACCCCGGCCTGCTCGGTCACCTCGCCGCTGACGGCGGGTACCTCGGGCGGCGTCATGCGCGTCGCGAGCACGATCACGAGGTGGGCGAGCACCGGCAGGAGCAGCAGCACCCCGAGCGCGATGAGCTTCTTCTTGTGCCGGCGGGCGAAGCTCGTTCGTTGCTCCCCCCTCGACCCGGTCGAGGGGGGCTGGGGGGGTGAATCCATGGCCATACCGCTATCGAGAGAGAGGAACGTCGTGCGTCGGCAACGCGGCTAGGCCGCGGGGCGGGTGATGCCGCGCGTCGAGACGAGGGTGGCGACCACGCGCCGCACCACCCGCATCGGGTCGCGGACGCTGTCGAAGTGCGTGATGCGATCGTCGGGGTACACGACGCGGATCGGGACCTCGACGACGGGGATGCCCGCCGCGATCGCGAGCAGGATGATCTCGGCCTCGAACGCGTAGCCGTCGTCGCGGCCGCCGATCTCGAGAGCGCGCGGTAGAGGATACCGCCGCAGGCCGCACTGCGTGTCGGCGAGCAGGCGCCGCGAGAACATGGAAAGAAAGCCGTTCGAGATCGCGTTCGAGATGCGGTTCGGCCGCGGCGCGCCCGCGCCTTTCAGATCGCGGATGCCGAGCACGAGCGCGCTCGGGTGCGACGGATCGCGGGCGAGGCGGAGGGCTTCGTCGGGCGGGTGCTGGCCGTCGGCGTCGAGGGTGACGGCCGCGACGTGGCCGTCGGCGGCGGCGCGCGCGAGCCCGGTGCGGAGCGCTCGGCCCTTGCCGCGGTTCGACTCGTGCACGAGGACCGTCGCGCCGGCCGCTCGTGCCGCGGCCGCGGTGCCGTCGGTGGACCCGTCGTCGACCACGTAGACCGTCCCGACCCCGTCGAAGGCGTTGCGGGTGGCCTCGACGACGGCGCGGATGGTGGCACCCGCGTCGTACGCGGGGATGACGGCTGCGATGTTCACGAACGCAGGGCTTTACCACAGAAACCCTCGGCGGGCCGCGTGGTACCTTGCCCGTATGCCGCCCGGGCACGATCCCCCCGCCGCCCCGTTTCCGGCAGACTTCGACCCCGACACGGTGGCCGAGCTCGCGCGCCGAGCCAAGGTCGCGCTCCGCAAGCGCGCGAGGGCGGTTCGAGCCGCGGTTCCCGAGAGCGCAGCCGTCGAGCGGTCGCGCGCGATCGTCGAACGTCTGTGCAACCTCGAGGTGGTTCAGGCCGCGCGCACGATCGCGCTCTTCGACGCGATGCTCGCGAAGCGAGAGGTGGATGCGCGCGCGCTCGATCCCTGGGCGCGCGCCCGCGGCGCCGCGGTCGTGTACCCGTCGATGGATCGCGCGTCGTGGACGATGGCGTTTCGTGACCCGGGCGATCCGGCCAGGATGACAGACCGAGGCTTCGGCTTCGCCGAGCCCGATCCGAGCATCGCCGAGGTCGACGCGATTGACGTGATCGTGACGCCGGCGCTCCTCGTCGACGGCCGCGGCAACCGCCTGGGCTACGGCGGCGGGTTCTATGACCGCGCCCTCGCCCGTTACCGGCCACACGCGGTCGCCGTCTGCGTGGTCTATCCGTTTCAGCTCGCGGCGGACCTGCCGACCGGGCCGGGCGATGTACCCGTCGATATCGTCGTCACCGACGAGAAGGTGATCGATCTGCGGCGGGCCGGCGACGCGCGCACGTTTTGATGATCAGGATTCCGACGGGCGGGGATGCCACCGTGTCGCCCTGCGCGAGGCTCCGCC
>CALKVR010000989.1 GCA_938004815.1 uncultured Polyangiaceae bacterium
GGGGACGGTCGCCGGCGCCGACACGCGAGCTTGGGTGAACGCCACGCCCTCGTCGCGCAGGCGGAACAGGTGGGGCAGCGTCTCGCGATATTTTTCGTCCGACAAAAGGTCGTAGCGAAAGGCGTCGATGGTGAGCAGGACGACGGAGAGATCGGCCTCGGCCAGCGGCACGCTCGAGGGCGGGGTGTCGGGCAGCGCGCGGCGGTCGGCGTACCACGCGCCCTCGACCTTGGCGCGGCCGCCGGCGTCGCGCAGCTTGGCCAGGAACGGCGCCGCCGACGCGCTCGGCACCCGGTAGATGTCGAGCAGGACGCGGCCCGGCACTTCGAGCGCGACCGCGGCGGCGCCCACGATCGAGAGCACCACGAGCGGAGCGGGCCCGAGCGCGCGCTTCGGCCACCCCAGGTGGGCGCCCGTGAGCGATCCCGCGACCGCCAGCGCCGCCATCCATGACGCGAACAGGTGCAGGCCGAGGTAGCCGCGCTCGAAGATGAACGCGTTGGTGATCCCGAGCGCCACCCCGAAGATCGCCGGAGCCGCGCGCCACCGCCGCGCCACGAAGACCGAGGCTAGCCACGTCGCGGGGATGACCGCGCTGGCGATCACGGCGACGACGCGCGGTAGGACGGCGCCAGGCCCTGCTACGCCGACAAAATCATCAGGAAGAACGACGACGCCGACCGCCGCGGCCGCGACGTACAGCGCGGCCATCGCGGCGGCGCGGCGCCGCGGGCCGAACCGTTCGAAGAGGCCGCTAGCGATCGCCGAGAGCAGCCCGATCGCGACCGCTTGGCCGAACACCACGAAGCCGTGGTGCGCGCGCACCGCCCAGCCGAGCGCGGGTGCGCCCAGCTTGGCGTTCAAGACGACCAGATCGATCGCGGCGAGCGCCATCCAGCCGAGCAGCTGCGCCTCGGCCGTCGTCACGGCACCGCCGGTTTGGCTCGGTGCGGGCTGCCCAGAAGGTTGTTCCATCGTCGGGGCCAACGTGCGACACCGGGCCGGCTTATACCACAGCCCGCCCCGCGTCCGCCGGGCACCGCGATCGATGAAAGACCCGAAGAGCTCAGCCTCGAGCCGGTGGCGTGAGAAGGCGCGAGCGCTCACGTCGCACCCCGGCTTCGTCTGGGGCCATCGCGCGGTCGTGACGCTGGCGCTGTTCTGGTGCGCGAAGCTGTTCGTCGAGGAGGTCACGCCCCACTACCCGATCGATCACTGGCTCTTCTGGGTCTACGCGCGCATCTGGGTGTGGGTCGCGTTCTTCATGGTCGCCTGCTTCTCGGGGGGCCCCGCGGTCATGTAGATCGTCATGCCGCGGGGGTTGAGCCTCCGGGCTCGCGCCGTCTACAGCATGTGCGCGGGCGTGCTCGTCTTCTTTGCGGGCATGTTCCTCGGCGGGTTGCTCGGCGTGCTCGGGCCGGCCTTTGCCATCGCTTGGCCTGCCACTCTCGCGATCGGTGGCCTCCCCAAGTTGCTCTCGCGCTCGCGGCGAGTGATGCCGCACCTCCGCGCGGCGCGCCGTCGGGCAGGCCCACCCCCGTGGTGGTTCTGGCCGCTCGCGGCGTACGGCATGCTCGCGATCGCGGGCGTCTACTTCGTCATCCTCACGCCGCAGAACGTCGCTTTCGACGCGCACTTCTATCACCTCGGCCTCGCGCAGCAGTACGCGGTCGAGGGGGCGATCTCGCGCTCGCCCGAGGGTTGGTTCCCCGCGACGATGCCGCAGCTCGCGAGCGTGCTCTACACGTGGGCGCTGCTCGTCCCGCGGTTTCCGAACGTCGAGCGCGTGCTCCTCGCGAGCCACCTCGAGTTCGCGCTTTTTCTCGCCACCCTCGCGAGCATTCCGGTGGCTGGTGCCGGGCACACGCGCCGGGCTCAGCTGGGTCGTGATGTTCCTGTTCCCGGGCATCTTTCTCTACGACTCCAGCTTGTCGACCGCGGCCGATCACATCACCGCATTCTGGGCGCCTGCCGTCTACCTCGCGCTCGGTCAGGCGTGGCGCGACCTCGAGCCGCGCCGCTGCGCCGTGCTGGCGATGGTGCTGGGCGGTGCGCTCCTCACCAAGTACCAGAGCGTCCAGCTCGCGATCCTCCCCGTGCTGGCGGTGCTGCTTCGCGCGCTGTGGTTGGCGATACGGGAGCTGGGGGCGCGAGTCCGGCCCAGTCTCGGCCTCGCCCGCCCCGGCGGCGGGCGATGGTGGTTTGCTACCGGGCCCGCCGTCGCCGCCGGCGTCGGCCTCCTCGTGACGGCGCCGCACTGGCTCAAGAACATGGTCTGGTACGGCGACCCGCTGTTCCCGTACCTGTGGCGGCGGTTTACGCCGCGCCCTTGGTCGCCGGATGCCGCCGCCATGTTCGAGCGCTACTGGGAGATCGTACAAGTCGGGGGCTGGCGCCCGCAGGGCACCACCGCCACCAAGGTCGAAGAGACCCTGTGGTCGCTGTACAAGTTTTCGTTCGAGCCGCACGACTGGCCCCGGTTCCATGGTGTCGTACCGGTCTTCGGCTCGCTCTTCACGCTGACGACGTTCGTGCTCCCGCTCCTGCGAAAGTCGAAGCGGCTCTGGGGCATCTACATCGGCGCGAGCCTCGCCGTCCTGCATTGGTACTGGTCGATGCATCAGGACCGCTACCTACAGGTGGTGCTGCCGTGGATGGTCGCCGGCGTCGCGGGCGTCTTCGCATTGATCTGGCGTATGGGGGTGCTGCCGCGGATCGGGCTCGCGGCGCTGGCCGGGCTGCAGCTGATCTGGGGCGGCGACGTCTACTTCATTCCCGGGCACACGATGGCGGGCGGCGCTCCCATTCGCACCGTCAGCGACCTGCTCGCGCAGGGGTACAAGAAAAAGTACGAGGGCCGCCTCGTCATCTCCGGCGAGTACGAGAAGATCGCGGCTGCGCTCCCCCGTGAGGCGCGCATCCTCCTGCACGAAGACAACCGGCGACTCGGCTTGTTTCGCCCCGTCGTGACCGACTTCGTTCCGTGGCAGTACGGTATTCGCTATGGCCGAATGCCGTCGCCGGCCGCGGTGCACGATGCGCTGATCGGGTTCGGCGTGACCCACGTGGTGTACCGCACGGGCAAGAGCCGCAACTTCGACACGCTCGCCGGAGATCTGCGCTTCTTCGAGTACGTCACCAACTACGGGGCCGACAGCAAACGAATCGGCGGGCGTACGGTCGTGCGCGTGCCCGCCGAGCGCCCGGAGGGCACCGGCAACGCCGTGCTCTACCTGGGCTGCAACCGTTGGTACGAGCGTGGGCTCCATGATCTCGACGCGCTGAACGTCCCCGAGATGTGGCCGGCGCGCGGGCAGCCGCGCGTCAAGGCATCTACCGTCTACGCCGACGATCCGGCCGAGCTCGATCCGTTGATCGATGGGGCTCAGTTCGTCGTGGTCGGCGCCAACTGCAAGACCAACGTCCCGCAGAATGCGCTCAGCGGTTTCGTCCAGGCCGCGATGCGAGGCAAAGAGCAGCTGTGGGTGCGCAGCACCAAGCCCGTACCCGACCGCCCGTCCGAACCGGAGAGAACCCCGACACCGTCCGCGCCCGACGACGCCGATGACGACCATTTGATCCGATGAGCGCGCCGACGACCGCGCTCAGGTGGGTCATCCTCTTCTGGGTGCTGGCGCTCGCCCTCTACCTGGCGCCGCGCCTCTCGGGGCTGTCGCTCGACCCGGCGCGTGAGGTCTACGGGGGCTTCATCGGCGCCGAGCTGATGGTGGAGCCGACGGCGAAGGCGCACGAGGCGCGCAACTACGCGCTCTTCGGGGCGTGGAAGACGAACGCCGCCGACAACTACCAGTTCTGGCGCGCACAGGCTCCGGCGTGGGTGTACCCGCTCGCGCTGTCGTTCAAGGCGTTCGGCGTGAGCTACGCGACGTTGCGGGTGACGGCGACGCTCTTCGGCCTGGTGGGGCTCGTAGGGGTGGTGCTCCTCATGCACCGGCGCTTCGGCACCCGCGGCGCGCTCTTGGGCGCGGTGATGGTCGCGACCGAGACGTTTCTCATCTACTTCGGCCGGTCGGGGATCCTCGAGCCCATCGTCATCGGCTGGTGCGCGCTCGGGTTCTATTTTCTCGATCGCGCGTTCGACCGCGCCCTGTGGCTCTTGCCCGCGTTCGCGATGCTGGTCGTGGCGCTGGCGACCAAGCTGGCCGCGCTCCCCGCCGTCCCCGTGTTCTTGCTCTTCGGGGGCATCGCGCTCTTTCGAGGCGGGGGCGCGCGTCTCGCCGGTCGCACGCGATGGCTCGTGATCGCGGCGGTGGTGGCGGTGCTCGGCGCGCTCACCGTCTACGCGCTCTCGCCCGCGTACCTGCGCACGCTCATCTGGAATTTTCACCACATGCTGCTGAACCGCGAGGGCGGCACCGAGCTCGATCTCGACTCCATCGACGACGAGCAGATCGGCGCGACGGTCGAGCAGCTCCAGAACCGCTTCCAGCGCCTGCGGTGGATGTTCCCCGTGACTCTCTTCTGCGGCGGTCTCGAAATCGGCCGGCAGGCGTACCTCGTCGCGCGGCGTCGCGCATCCGTGCGCGACCTGATGCTGGTGGCGCTCCTCGTCTCGTTCGCGGTGGGCGTGTTCGTGCCGCGTTTCTCGGGCCTGCGGTTCATCACGCTGCTCGCGCTCCCGCTCACGCTGCTGACGATTTCGTTCGTGTGCAGCGCGGCCGATTGGCTCTCGGGCCTCGACTTCGGCAAAGTTCCGCGGCTGCTCGGGCGGTTCGGCCCCGCGCTGTTCGGGCTCGGCTTCGCGATCTACGGTCTTGCGGTCTGGGGCTATGGCCGGGTGCGGCAGCAGAACGACATCCACAACGCGGCCGAGCTGCTCCGAGAAAAGATCGGCGACCGCGACGACGCCGTCATCATCGGCTTGTGGGCGGCGCCCGTCGTCTTCGAGACGGGGTACAAGCACTACTACGTGAAGTCGTCGTTCAACTCGACGCCCGAGGCGCTCTTCGCCCTCGCCCCCACCCACACGCTGCTCCTCGAGAACGACCATACCGCCGGCAGGTTGGAGGCGAGCTGGCCCGACGCGCTCAGCCGCGCGACCCCGATCGCCACGCTCCAGCTGCGTGATCGACCCCTCACCCTCAGCCATATCCCGGCGGTCGCCCGCTTGCGGCTGCGGGTACAACTGGGCTTGCCGCTCCGCTGAGGTGGCCGTCTCACACGGCGAGCACACGAACCGAGGCGAAGTGCGCCGTGAGGCGGCTCAGGTCGTCGAAGTCGGTGGTGTAGACCAGCCCGGAGGCGCGGGCGGCGACGGCCATCACGAGCGCGTCGACCAACGTGGCCCCGCGGACCGCGGCCAACGCTTCGCCCGCCAGCTTGGCCAAGCGGACGTCGACATCGACGACGTCGACGCACGCGAGGATCTTCTCTGCCATGTCGGTGCGGGCTCGCCACCACTCGCCGATCACGACGCTGGGTACGACGATGGGCACGCCCAGCTCGCGCGCGCGCAAGACGACCTCCGAAATGCGTCTACGTCGACGTTCGAGGGCGATCAACGCGCCGCTGTCGAACACGAGCCTCATGCCGCCGAGCGTTTCCGCTTGGGCGGCCCGGCCGGACGTTGCCCCGTCGACGGTGCCGCGGCCCACTCTCGATCGACCCGGGCGCGCGCCGAGTCGGTCAGCGTACCGATCGCGGCTTCGAGCTCTCGAGCGAGATCGCCGAGCGCCATCTCTCTCTTCAGGAGCTCGGCCGCCTCGGTAACGGCGGCCGACAGGTTGCCGTCATGCGCCGATCGCGCGCGGGCCTGCAAGATGCGCTGCGCCTCCGCGCCGAGCGAGACGCTGTAGTTCTTGGTCTTTCCTGCGCGGCGGGCCATGTAATAGTAGGCTATTACAACGCGGGCTTGTTCGCCAGGCGCCGGCTCGTGGTATGGGGTTTCGTGCTCCCTGACTCCTACTTCGATCGGTTCGACACGCCGAAGTACAAGGCAAAGAACCCGGTCGTGCGCGCGCTCATTCGCCGCTTCGTCGAGCGCATCCACGGCCTCTTCGTGGCCGCGAACCCGGTCGAGCGGGTGGTCGAGATCGGCGTGGGCGAGGGGTTCCTCTCAGGGTATTTGAGCGAGCGCTTCCCCGACAAGAGCTTCACCGGCCTCGAGCCGCGTGAAGAAGACCTGCGGGCGCTGCGCGCCAAGTTCCCCCGCATCGAGGCCAAGGTGGGGTCGGTCTACGACCTCTCGGTCCTCGAGCCGCCCTACGATCTCGTCCTCTGTTGCGAGGTGCTCGAGCACCTGCCCGACGTGCCGCGCGCCCTCGAGCAGCTCGGCTCGCTCGGCGCCCGCCACCTCATCCTGACGGTTCCGCACGAACCGTTCTTCATGCTCTCGAACCTCGCACGGCTGAAAAACGTGTCGCGGCTCGGGAACGACCCCGAGCACGTCAACCACTTCGGCAAGGCGGGCTTTCGGCGGCTCCTCGAGACGCGTTTCCAGGTCGACGAGCTGACCACCAGCTACCCGTGGATCTTGGCGCTCGTTCGCCCGTGAGCTAAGAGCGCGACCGAACATGGAGAAGAGCGAGGGCAGGCTC
>CALKVR010000990.1 GCA_938004815.1 uncultured Polyangiaceae bacterium
CGCTGGCGTGAGGCCTGCCCCGAGATCGTGATCCGCAGCACCTTCATCGCCGGCTTCCCCGGCGAGACGGAAGAAGAATTCCAGCACCTGCTCGATTTTGTGCGCGAGGCGCAGATCGACCGTGCGGGCTGCTTTGCCTACAGTGATGTGACAGGTGCTGCTGCCAATGAGCTGCCGGGCATGTTGCCTCTGGAAGTGCGCGAAGACCCGCGGGAGGTGCTCACCGATCGGGCACTGAGCACGCGATCGTTTCGCCTACGCCGCCGCGCGGATGAGATCGAGCAGGCCCGGGTACGTGCGCTCGATGTGGTCGACCCGAAGCGAGAGGAGTCGCTTCGTGCCCTCGGGCCGCCCCTGCACGAGGCCGACCTCTTCGAGCAGCGCGACGTGATGCGAGAACGTCTGCTTGGTCACGTCGTAAGCGAAGCAACCGCACGCGATCTCGCCATCGGCAGCGTCGAGGAGCTGGCGCACGATCGACATCCGCACCGGATCACCGAGGCTCTTCATCACGCGATCGAGCGACACCTCGTCCTGGCGCGGCTTGGCGGGGCGCGAGGGTGGTGTCTTGGGCTTCTTCGCCACCGGAGGCATTGTCAGATAATTATCTTACGAACCCCTTGCACCTCGGCAAGTCGTGCCGATGTTCGAGCGACATCGAACAATGACGTCCTCCACGCTCTTCGACCCCCTCGCCGTCGGCGAAATCACCGCACCGAACCGCGTCATCATGGCGCCGCTCACGCGCAACCGCTCGAGCGGGCCCGGTCGCGTGCCCAACGAGCTCATGCGCGAGTACTACGTGCAGCGCGCATCGGCCGGCTTCATCATCACCGAGGCGACCTCGGTCTCCCCGGCGGGCGTCGGCTACCCGCACACACCCGGCATCTGGTCTCGCGAGCAGACCGAGGGCTGGCGTCACATCGTCGACGGCGTGCACGAGGCGGGCGGGCGTATTCTGCTGCAGCTCTGGCACGTGGGGCGGGTCTCGGACCCGAGCTACCACGACGGCGCAGCGCCACCGGCGCCGAGCGCCATAGCCGCCAAGGGCACCGTCAGCCTCCTGCGCCCCAAGCGCCCCTACCCGGTGCCGCGCGCCCTCGAGACGAGCGAGATCCCCGGCGTCGTCGAGGCGTACCGCGCGGCCGCCGAGAACGCGCAGCGGGCCGGCTTCGACGGCGTCGAGATCCACGGCGCCAACGGCTATCTGCTCGATCAGTTCCTGCAGGACAGCACGAACAAGCGCACCGACGCGTACGGCGGCCCGATCGAGAACCGCGCGCGCCTGATGCTCGAGGTCACCGACGCCGTCACCTCGGTCTGGGGCCCTGGCCGGGTCGGCATGCACCTCGCGCCCCGCGGCGACGCCCACGACATGGGCGACAGCGACCTCGCGGCGACGTTCGGCTACGTCGCCCGCGAGCTCGGCAAGCGCAAGCTCGCTTTCATCGCCGCGCGCGAGGGGCTCGAGAGCCCGCGGCTCGGCCCCGATCTCAAGCGCGCCTTCGGGGGCGTCTTCATCGCCAACCAGGGCTTCACCAAAGAGACGGCCGAGGCCGCGATCGCCTCCGGCGAGGCCGACGCCGTAGCATTCGGCAAGCTCTTCATCTCGAACCCCGACCTGCCCGCGCGGTTCCGAGCGAATGCACCGCTCGCCCCCTGGGACGACAAGACGTTCTACTCCGACGGCCGAGCGGGCTACACCGACTACGCGCGGCTCGGTGAGGCGCACGGCGCGGTCTCGTTCGCGCCCTGAGCGAGCGCGACTCGGCGACAAGCGCCTACCCCGACTCTGCGAGCGAGGGCGCCGTCGGAGCAGGCGAGCGAAGGCGGTAGCGGACGGGCGCCTGACGACGGAACACCAAGCAGACAGAGATCGAGCCGGTCTGCTGTGCAGTAGCCTCTGGCTGGGTAATGAAGGTGAGCACGACCCGCGCGCTCGCCGGGAGCGACGTGACCTGGACAACCATCATGCCCACGTCGTCGAGGGCGCCGAGCGTGAATGCCGGCCCTAAGAACACCACATCGGGCTCGAGCGGGTCGAGCTCGACAGCCTGGATGTCGAACACCAATCTTGCTCGGTCTACCCAGGTGTTCTTGCTATGCAGGATGCACGTCGCGACGCACGAGACGAACTCACTCGTATCGATGCCGACCGCCAGCGGGACGCTTTGGTTCGTGTTGAGCCGGCCATCGAAGGCGATGTCGAGATGGCGCGCCACCCATATGGTCTCGCAGAGCGGAACGTCTTCGGGGTCGATCAGCTCACCTTCGACTTCTTCATCGGGCAACTCGAGCGCGTACATGCGGTCCTCCTCTTGGCGGGCGACGGCTACTTTCGTCGCCCCGTGAGATAGATCGACACCGACAGCGTCTGGGGGCCAGCGGCGGCTGCGGCCCCCTGCGTGACCGACGCAAACACGCGGAGCCGCGGACCGAACGGCGCCTCGATCGCATCGAGCGCGCAGAGCGGCGCGGTGGTCGATGCGAGGATGACCGGCGACTGCGCGACGGTGCGCGACGTGTCGATGTACTCCGTGATCGGGTCGTCCGGGTCGAGCGCGACCGACTCGGCCTCGAAGCGCACCTGCGCGGTCGTCGCGCCACCGCCAGCCGTCAGCCACGCGTTCCGCGCGTGCAAGATGAACAGCATGTTCCCGCTCACCCATTCGGCAACGTCGATGCCGACCGCGAGCGGCACGCGCTGCTGAGAGCCCGATGCGCGCCCGTCGAACGCGAGATCGAGCCGCCGAGCGACGGGGATGACCCAGGCGTCTTCGGAGTATGCCTCATCTGGGACGAGCTGCCGGACGTCACCGCGCTGGTAGACTTGGTCGAGGAACATCGGCCCTCCAGGCTAATTGGAGCAGGTGAGGTTGAAATCGACGGGTGCCCAGTCGATGTTGCCGTTGACGCAGCGACCCAAAAATTGGGAGC
>CALKVR010000991.1 GCA_938004815.1 uncultured Polyangiaceae bacterium
ATCCATGCGCGGCTTTCAGATCGGGCTCGCGGCGCCGCGCAGCTTGCCCGCGCCGCTCCGCATGGTGAGCGACCGGCTCGTGGGGCGGTGGGTCCGCGATCTGCACGCCATCCTCGACCGCGCGATGGCTGCGCGCCGAGCGGCGCCGCGCGACCCGCCCGACTTGATGCAGGTGCTGCTCGACGCATCCGACCCGGACGAGCCGGGCGCGAAGCTGAGCGAAGCCGAGGTTCGCGACGAGCTCGTCACGTTCCTCCTCGCCGGCCACGAGACCACCTCGAACACGTTGGCATGGGCGCTGTATCTCCTCTCACGAGCGCCGGAGGTGGAGGCGCGCGTTCGTGAAGAGGCGCGGGCAGCCGACGAGGACGCGATCGCCTCCGGCGACCTCGAGGGGTTGCGGTTCACCGAGCAGGTCGTGAAAGAGGCGCTGCGACTCTATCCGCCCGCGTACGTCCTCGCCCGTCGCGCGAGGGGCGCCACCACCCTCGCCGGGTACGACGTCGCGCCGCAGACGGAGGTCGTGACGTGGATCTACTTCACCCACCGCGACCGCGACGCGTACCCCGACCCCGAGGCGTTCCGGCCCGAGCGGTTCGCGCCCGAGGCCGAGGCGAAGCTACCCCGCGGCGCGTTCATCCCGTTCGGCGCCGGCCCTCGCGCCTGCATCGGCAAAGCGTTCGCGCTCGCCGAGGCGACCGTCGCGCTCGCCACGCTCTACCGAACACGCAGGTTCGAGTATCTCGCGGCACGGCCGCCCAAGCTCTCTGCGAGGATCACGCTCGCCCCGGCGGGCGGGCTCGAGATGAGGGTGCAGAGCGCGTGAGCGCTCTGCAGCGGCCGCTCAGCGTGGGTTTCGCCAGCTCCTGAGCGTATGCTCGCGGCGTGAAGCGGCAGGGGTACATCCGCAAAGCGGAGGGCGGCGTCGATCTGGAGACGTTCGCGGAGCTCGCGCGCACGCACACCTCGCTTCGGGGCTCTGCCGGAACGGAGACGATCAACCCCTTCACCAAAGAGCGCCAGATCATCCTGCCCCGACAGACACGAGCGAGCGTGGTGGCAGGGGACCGGGTGAGCGGGCGAATCGAGCACGCCGCCTCGTGGCCGGGTGAGCTCGACGTCTTCGGCGACAATCGGGAGGTGCTCGGGGTCGCCCGTGAAGTCGCCGATGCGCTCGGTGCCGACCTCGTCGAAGGCAACCGGCCATCCGCCGGTCCCAAGGAGCTCGAGCGCACGCTGGAGGGGCTCGATGCGGTCGACTGGGCGTCGCTGAAGACGCCCTCCGGGGCTCCGGCAAACGGCATCCCGGTCTTGATCCGCGCGGCCGTCTCCCGAAGCAAGGCGGCGCGTGAAGACGCCGAGGCCGAGCTGAACGGCGAGTTTCTCCAGGCGAGCTCGGCCAGCCCTGCGGCGGTGGCCCTGCTGCCGTTCCTGGTTCTGCTGTTGGGAAAGAACGTCCCCGACCGTGAGGTGCTCGCCGGCCTCGTCGCCTGCTTCCTTCGCGACAACGAAGCCGCCGACGTCGAGCGGCATGTCGAAGAGGCGTTCCCGCTCATCGCGCCGTTCCTCCGCTCGGAGCACCCGGACCTGCGCGCCGATGTGGTTGGCGCGCTCGACGCATTCCCGGCCGCGGCGAAGCCCTACGCTGAAGCGCTCGCGGCAGCGCGGCGCGCCGAGAAGCGGCGTCCCCAGCCCGAGCTGCCCGCCCGCCCGACCTCGGACGGCGTACAGCACCTCGCCTTGGGCATCGCCGTGGTCCTGTTCGCGCTCGTGCTGCACCTCACCGGCGCGCGGCCTCCCTTGTTCAAGCTCGCGGTCGCCGCCGTCGGCGCGGGCATTCTCATCGTCTGGTTCGTCACGCGTCAGCGGCGCCCGGGCGGCAGGAGGTAGCCGACCGCGACCGTGACGATTGGTGCTCGCGCGACGCTCCGGTACTGTTCATCCATGGGTCGAACCGAGCTTCGGGCGGCGCATCAGCGAATCTTGCGGGCCATGGGCCTGATGACTGGTGCTGCGTTGAGCGCTTGCGGTGCGCAGGCGGTGCTAGAGGACGACGGCGAGGGCGGCGGGGGCTCGGATGGCTCGACGGCGAGCTCCACGAAGTCGTCCAGCGTGACGGCTGCGAGCAGCTCGAACGGGTTCACGACATCATCGTCATCCTCGTCCACGGGCAGCGGCATGACGATGTGCGGGGCGTACTCGAGCGAGCTTATGATGGCACCGCCCGAGGGGCCCTGCAGCGGCTACGAGGTAGCCGCGTACGTCTGCTACCCGAAGCTGTCGCCAAACTTCACTTGCGCGGAGCTGTATCCACCGCAGTGTTTTCTCGACGCGTTCAGTTGCGGGCTTCAAGCTGTGGCCGACGAGGTGTGCGGCCGCATCGACGAGTCACGAAATTGCTGCATGATGGTGGCCGGTGGGTGCCCCGTGGGTCGCCCGTTCATCGTGGACGGCACAGCGCGCCTCGCGCCGCTGCGAGCGGGCGCCGGGTGGGATGCGCTGGCGGATGCGAAGCACCCCTCGACGGCCGATCTCGACGACGCGACGAGGCAGGCGCTCGCCGAGTTTTGGGCCAAGGAGGCCCTCACCGAGCACGCGTCCATCGCATCGTTCTCTCGATTCGTCCTCCAGCTCCTGGCGCTCGGCGCTCCGTCCGACCTGATCGAAGACGCCACGCGCGCCGCAACGGACGAACATGGACACGCGCGTGCCGCCTTCGCGTTCGCGTCGGCCTACGCCGGCCGGCCATTCGGCCCGTCGAAGCTCGACATCACGGGGGCGATCTCGACGACCCTGACCGCTGCCGACATCGCCGTTGCTATCGCGAGCGAGGGCTGCGTCGCCGAGACGGTTTCTGCCTTGCAGATTCGTGCCGCGTCCTGCTCCGCGAAGGATCCGGCAATCCGGGCTGCCCTCGAGCGCATCGCCGGGGAGGAAATGGCGCATGCCGAGCTCGCCTGGCGAACGTTGCGGTGGCTGCTCGCAAACGGCGATGCCCGCATGCGAGACGAGGTGGAGCGCGTCTTCTTCGGCGCCACCGCGCACGTCGGAATCGGGCCGGTGGTGAGGAGCCCTGGGGACGCAATCAAGATGCGCGATCACGGTTACCTTGCCCCCGATGAACGACGGCGTCTTGCGGCGTCCGCGATCCGAGAGGTGATCACGCCCTCTGCCAAAGCGCTCATGGCCTCGCTCGAACCAGGCGCTGCCTGCACGAGCGCTTCAGTGTGAAGCCTTGAGGCCTCGCGTGGCGCTCCACACGTTCCACCTGGCGAAGCCCGGCGTCATCACGACGCTCGGGGCTCTCCTCCGCCCGCCGACGTCGCGCGCGGTTCCGGGGCTGCTCCACGCCGAGTGCATGATGCCGATGGAGCTCGGATCGTCGCTGCTCTCGCGCGGGCGCTGGCAGCTCGGTCGCCTCGCCATGTTCGCGGCTTGGGAGGACGAGGCGTCGATCGACGGTTTCCTCGCCGACGCGCCGCTCGGCCGCGCACTTTCGGACGGCTGGCACGTTCGCCTGTCGTTCCTCCGGCGGTGGGGGCACATCGCCGCGCTCGACGGCCTCCCGGTAGAGGCCGAGAAGACCGATCTCGACGCCCCCGTCGTCGCGGTGACGGTCGCGCGCATGCGGATGCTCCAGGTCCCCCGCTTTCTCCGGTGGGGGAAGCCGGTCGAGCGGCTGGTGCGCGATCATCCGGGTACCACCCTCGCACTCGCCGCGATCAGGCCCCCGCGCACCATCTCGACGTTCACGGTCTGGCGCTCGGCGCGCGAGATGATCGCGATGGTCCACGGCCGCGGGGGCGGCGAGGCGCCCGACCGCCACGCGACGGCGATGGTCGAGCGCCGTCGCAAAGACTTTCACGTCGAGTTCACGACGCTCCGCTACACGTGCATCGGCGAGCACGGCGAGTGGGACGGCCGCCGGGGGATCGTGCCTGTACTAGTACCGCGTTCGCAAAGTTCGCATTGGTATGGAAACCGGCCCCTCGCTGACGCTCGCAAGTGAAGGGCCGGCTTCCACACCAACGCTCGGCCCCACCTTTGCTCACCGGCACCCGTGCTCTCGGTACATCGTCTTACGCGAAGGAGCTTCGCGGACGATGTACTAGCCGATCAGCCTCGTCGCGAGCCGCGATCGCCGATGGCCTCTTCGGCGAGGTCGAGCGGCATCGCGGGGGGGCGGGGCGGCACCATCGAGCCATAGGCGGGCGGGCGCATCGTGGACCGGGCAGGCGGGACGGTGGAGCGGCAGGTGCCGCGCCGAACGTCCTCGACGGTCTGCGCGACCGCGCGGAGGACCAGGTCGATCCGCTTGGGCTCCGCGGCCGCCGTGCGGGAGACGGCGTAGAGCGGCTGAGACGGGATGACGTCGACGGGCAGGCGAACGAGCAAGCCGTCGCCGCGGAAGTCGCGCGCCACCACGTCGGGCAGCACCGCGAGCAGACCGTCCTGAGAGCAGACCTGGACCGCGACGTGGAGCTGCTCGACGACCATGCCGAGCTTGCGCGGCAGGTGAACCGGCCAATGGTCCGGTAGGCCGTCGGGGGGACCGACGAAGGGGTACTCGAGCAGATCGTCGACAGTGAGATCGATGCGCGCGGCGAGGGGGTGGAAATCGGCCGCGTACACCGAATAGGCGAGCTCACCGAGCTTCGTGACCTTGAGCTCGGAGCGGTTGATCGAGGCGTCGGTGACGAAGATGTCGAGGCCGCCGTCGACGAGCAGGTGCTCGGCCTGCGCCGGCCCCGTGCTGCGCACGTGAGCGAGCAGCTCGGGGTACTGCTCGCGCAGCTTGCGAAGGGCCGGCAGGACGAAGAGGCTCGTGTACGGGCCCGGCGCCGACACGTGAACCGAGCCTGCGCTCTCGGAGCTCAGGATCTGATCGAGCGCCGACTCGACGGCGCGCATTGCGGAGCGCGTCGCACCGAGCAGCCGGCGGCCGGCGGTGGTGAGCTCGAGCTGGCGGCCCTCACGCGCGAAGAGGTCGACGCCGAGATCCTCTTCGAGCAGCTTGACCGCTCGGGAGAGCGCCGAGGCGCTGAGGTTGACCTCTTTCGATGCCGTCGGCAGATGCTCCACCTCGGCGACCGCGCGAAACGCGGGCAACCAGTTCCAGACCTGCGCGGTGCGACGAGACAGCTTCACGGCTCCGGTCCTTTTGCGAGCGCGTGACCATCGCACCGCTCGATCGGCAGGACAATTGGGGCTCTCGACGACCACGTACGTTGCCTAGCCTCCACCACAGGGGCCCCACGTGTGGGACAGCGTGCTTTTTCAGCCTTTTGGCGGGGGCTCTTCCGATCGCCGGTGAGCCCGCCGGACCACCCCCGCGCAGGCTACCGCGATCACGATCTCCGCGACCAAATAGGCCCACTGCAGCGTGTCGGGCCCTCCATCGAGGATGAACCCCACCGCGCGCCCGACCGCGATCCCGGTCATCGCCCATCCGACCAGCCCCGCGACCCACACCCTGCGCGCTGCGCCCGCCGGCAGCCACGCGATGAATGCGCCGAGCCCCAAGACGGAGCCACCCCAGGTCGCGCGGAGGTTGATGAGCTCGGCGTGCGTACCGTGAGGTCGGTTCAGCGCGCTCGCGACGAACATCGGCGAAAAGACGAGCGCGACTCCGACGGCAGCGAGAGCGAGCCCGGCGATCATGCGGGTGCGCGGCATCGCGTGAGCATACCCTGGTGGGGTGACGAAGCTGGTCATGGCCACGATCTCCGCCTCGATCCTCGCCGCGAGCGCGTGCGCCGGTGCGCCCGACGAGCGTTCGGCGGAGGCGGCGCCTGTCGTCTCCGCCGCAGCAACCTCGGCTATCACGACGGTACCGTCAGCTTTTTCGAGCAGCTCTCCGTCTGGCCAGGCGTCGCCAGCCGCGAGCCCAAAGCCGCCCGAGCCTGCCGTCCCCTCCGCGCCCGAGGACCCGCCCCCGGGGCGGCTCTGCGTGGTGATGACCGACGTCGAGGAGAAGACGCCGCGCCCCGTTCGCGGATGGTTCGACGAGACAGACAAGCTCGCGTGGATCACGGTGGACGGTAGCGATCAGCGCCGTCGGGTCGTGTGGGATGGCGAGCGCCTCGCTCGCGTCGACCGCATGCGCGGCGACGACGTCGTCGGTGGGACCAGGTTCGAGTACGGCGCGCGAGGTGAGCTCTTGCGCGTCTCGCATCTCCGCGATGGCCGAGACGTCGAGTGGTGGCGTGGCGCGTACAAGGGCTCGTTCGGCGCCGCCGGCAACGTGGGGCCGCTCTTGCTCTACCTCATCCTCGACAACCGGCTCACCTGGCCGCCCCACCTGCCGCTCGTCGACGGGCTCGCTCTGCCGGCGTTCACCGGCAGGCTCGAGGTCACCGTCGGCTGGCCCGACCCGTACGACATCGAGTGCGACATCGGAAAGGACAAGGGCAGGTGCGTCGACGACTACGACCGCGTCGCGTTTCTGCGCGGTCTCTTGATCGAGCGCACCGAGAGGCCGAAGCCTGACGTGACGAAGGAGACGTCGCGCCACTACGCCTACGACGGGGCTCGGTTGACGCGCATCGTCAACAAGGGCGAGGGCGGTGAGGCCGTCTACGAGAGCACGTTCTCTTACGACGCCGACGGGCGGCTCGTCGAGGCGCGGTACACCAACTTCGGCACCACCAAGATCACGCGCAGGCTCGTGTACCGCTGCCAGGGCGCGCGGTGAGCCGGCGGCAAGGCCGGGGGAATGGCCGCTCCGCCCTGCGGCGTTTTCGCCAGCACATGCCGAAGCTCGCGGGGGTGGTCGCGCTCGTCGTCGGGACGACCATGGGCCACTGCGGCGCGCCCTTGATGGAGCCGGCCGGGAGCGAGGCGGCCGAGCGCGACGGTCCGATCGTCGAGAGCACGACCGGGCGCGAGGTGACGGTCGCCTCCGAGACCGTCACGCTCCCCGTGAGGCGGCCGGTCGTCCTCATCGCCGGTGGCGACATCGACATGGGCCGGGTTCGCGGCCAAGTGATGCTCCGCGAGCCGACCGGCGATGGGCTCTCGGCGTTCGCCGATCTCTTCGGCGCCGCCGACCTGCGCTTCGCCAACTTGGAGTCGACGATCACCGACCAGAACGGTCGCACCCAAGACCCGCGGAACATCCTCGTCTTCACGGCGCCGCCCGACGCGGCGCAGGCGCTCTCGGACAAGGTGCGCGCCAACCACATCGCCAGCGTGCCCAACGGCTACTACTACTGTCTGCGCAGGAAGGC
>CALKVR010000992.1 GCA_938004815.1 uncultured Polyangiaceae bacterium
GCTTCGGGCTCGGCGCCGGCGTCGGCATCGGCATCGGCATCGGCATCCGCATCGGCGTCGGCGTCGGCATCGGCAGCAGCCTCGTCCTCGTCGGCCTCGAAGTCGAACGCTGCGTCCGGGTCGAAGCCGGTCGCGGCGTCTTCAGCCGAGCCGCGGTCCGAGTCATCGTCGGCGGCCACGTCCGCATCGCCATCCGCGTCCGACTCGGGGTCGGCGTCGGCGAGCTCGACGTCGATATCGTCGTCGCCGTCGATCGGCTCGGCGTCGACCGCGATCTCGGGCGCCTCGTCCTGCTCGGTCGACGCGAGCGCGGCCTCGGGGTCGCGCGCGGCGTGCGTCGGAGCTGCTTCGATCGGCGGCGCGACCTCGCCCTCTGCGACGGCTTGATCGCTGATCGCCTCGCGCTCGTCTTCGGACTTCGCCGTGAGCCCGCGGTGGCCCGCGAGGTAGGCGTCGAAATCGTCGGGGCGGATCAGATCTTCGACGTGCAGGAACGCCGCGCGCTCCTCACCGATATCGATGAACGCCGCCTGCATGCCGGGCAGGACGCGGCTGACCTTGCCGAGGTAGATGTTGCCTAGCGTCCCGCCGGAGCTGTGCCGCTCGATCTGGAGCTCGGCGATGATGCCGTTTTCGATGAGCGCGACGCGCGTCTCGCGGATGTCGACGTTGATGACGAGGATGTTTTTTGCCACGGGTGGGGGGCGCGCCATGCGGCGTGGGCCGGGCGCGCGGGGGGAGTCGGAGGGGGAGGGGAGAGGCCGGCCCCGGGCAACGCAGCACGCGCCGGCGCACGGACCGGCAAGGCCGATCCGCCCGAGGGGCGTGATCGAAGGGCGTTGAGCGTCACGAGGAGGGGCTCGGCCCGCGGAGGGGCAGAACGGAAACTTGTGCGCGCCGGCGCGTGCCGGCGCTGCGAGCGCATCCCCAAACCCGAAACGACGTGTGGGAACGAGGAGCTGCGCTGCCCGGGCGAGGGGTCGTCCCCCCAACCGAGGCCTGGAACAGGTAGGCCGGCGGTGGCCGGGGCGCAAGGCTGCCGGTGCAGCGGAGCTGCGACGAACACAAAAGCAGAAGCCCCCAGGCGCTGGCCTGGGGGCTCTGCCGCGGTCTTGCTAGCAGCGTTCTGCTAGCAGCGCCGACATCAGCCGCAGCTGTTGGGGCAGGTGTCGTCGAAGAAGCAGGTCTCCCACTCGATCGCCGTCTGGAACCCGTTCGGGAAGTCGCCGAGGCAGGTGCCGGCCATCTGGTTCATGACGCACATCGCGCCGTCGTTCGTGCAGAGGCAGTCGAGCTCGGCGCCGGCCTCGATCATGTTGTTCATGTTCGTGTCGCAGGCCGAGAAACAGTCGTAGAGCGGGCAGCACTGCGGGTCGGTCGCGCCGGTGCAAGCGTCGCTGCCGTCGCCGAAGCACGCCGTGTACTCGTCGGCGCACGCGCCGCCGTCGGAGGCGGTCGTGCTGTCGCCGAGGACCGCGCACTCGATGCAGCCGCTGCTCGGCGTCATGCCGTCACCCTCGCAGGTGCCGATGTCGTCGCAGGAGCCGCCGGCCGAGCTGGTGGTCGACACCGAGGTCGACACCGAGGTCGAGGTCGAGGTCGACTTGGAGGTCGAGGTCGACTTCGACGAGGAAGTCGTGGCGTCGCCGCCCGAGCCGCCCTCACCACCGCTGCCGCCGTCGCTGCCGCTGTCGCCGCAGGCGAAACCCGCCGCCATGAAACCAGAAAGAGCCAGAACCGAAACAAGCTTGAGCTTCATAATTCCAAACCTCCAAAAGATCCGTCGCTTAGAGAAAACTTTGAGAGCCAGCGGCGCTGGCCGCTCCCGCCCGTCGCCCCCCACGCTTTCTTGCGAGGGCGGAGCTTGCGCTCAAACGGCGCGGCACCCTACCAGACCACCTGAGCCTGGGGGAGAAAAAACTACACACTCGGCCCGAGGATCCGCGCGCAGCCCCACCGGTTACGGAGCGGCCCGCCTGCGTATTCCCGAAGCTGACCCGGTCGGCCGGGGGTCGTGACGAGAAGAATGGTAGAGAAAGCGTGACTGAGTCGCTTCCAGGCTAGCCCCCGGACCGCCATCCGGCAAGGCCAATTTCGACGGAAATTCGACGTAATTTTCTTAACACGCAAGCTCCACGCAGGCGGTGCTCGCAGGGGCGAAGGTCCGACGGAGAAGCCACGGGGCGTGTTCAATCCGGGCCGCTACTTCTTCAGTGCGACGTCGGCCCAGAGCACGGAGAGATCGAGCTCGAACGCCTCGAATGGCGGCGCGCGGACGCGCGCGTCGTCGCGGTGGACACCGAGGAGCGTCCACGCCGAGCCGGCGCGCTCGAGGATCTCGAGCGTGCGCAGGATCGGATCGACGAGCCAGACGTGGCCAACGCCTTCGCGAAGGTAGATGGGCAGTTTTTCGGAACGGTCGCTCTTCGCCGTCGATGACGAGAGCACCTCGCAGACCCAGTCGGGCGCCAGCGTGAAGAACGCCTCGTCGTCGGTGAGGACGGGCAATCGGGTGCGCCGCCATGCGCCGAGATCGGGAACGAGGATCTCTTCGCCGAGGTGCAGCTCCGGCTCGAACAGGATGATCCATCCGCCCGGGCCACCACGCCCGCGCTTGAAGGGAGGTCCGAGCTCTTCGCCGAGCGCCGTGGTCGCCGCAGCGTGCGGCTTGGCCGGGCGCGGCATCAAGCGAAGCTCGCCGGCGATCACCTCTGCGACCATGTTGCGCGGTGCTCGCAGCACGTCGTCGTAGGTAGCCTTGCGCCGGGCGGGGTCCGCCATGGCGTGAGTCTAGCTCAGGGCTCGCGGTAAAAGCGGGGCACGCGGCGCGAGATGCTGGTCACGACCTCCCACGGGATCGTGCCGAGGTGCTTGGCCGTCTCTTCGAACGTGACCTGGGCGCTGCCGAGCGGGCCCTCTTGCGGGCCGAGGACGACGACCTCGTCGCCGAGCGCGGCGCCGGGGATATCGGTGACGTCGATGGTGGTGAGATCCATCGAGACGACGCCGGCGATCTTCGCGCGCTTGCCGCGCACGCAGACGTGACCGCGGTTGGAGAGCGCGCGAGAGAGGCCGTCGGCGTAGCCCATCGGGATGGTGGCGATGCGACGCTCGCCCTCGGCCATCCACGTGTGGCCGTAGCCGACGCGGTCGCCGTCGTCGAGCGTGCGGAGCGCGACGATCTCGGAGCGGATCCGCATGACGGGGCGGAGCTCGGCTGTGATCGCATGCACGTGCCCCTCGAAGGGCGAGACGCCATAGAGCGCGATGCCCGGGCGAACCGCCTCGAAGCGCGACGCGGGAAATGCGATCGCGCCCGCGCTGTTCGAGACGTGGCAGTGCTTGGGCTCGATGCCGCGCGCGCGGGCGGCGCGGACCACCGCGTCGAAGGCGCGCAGCTGCGCGTGCGTGGGCTCCGCGTCGGCGGCGTCGGCACAGGCGAGGTGAGACATGAGCCCGCGCAGCACCACGCCCGGTGTCGAGGTTGCAGCGTCGAGGAGCTCGTTCGCGCCCGACGGTCGCACGCCGAGCCGCGCCATCCCCGTGTCGATCTTGAGGTGAAAGGCGAGCGGGCCAGCCCCGCGCTCGCGCGCCGTCCGGCCGAGCGCGTCGATCTGCTCGGGGTGGTAGAGCACCGGGGTGAGCTTGGCCTCGAGCGCGTCGTCGAGGCCGCGGTGGTGCGGGCCGTAATAGC
>CALKVR010000993.1 GCA_938004815.1 uncultured Polyangiaceae bacterium
GAGGAGGACGTCGGCGTGGCGCCCGGCGAGCTCGACGCCGACGAGATCGGCGCTGCCGTTATGGTAGACGGTGCGTGCGCTCGCGGGGTCGCCGTTCGCGGACGCTCGGATCAAGATGCCGAAGGCGCCGCCCATGCGGTAGCGCCAGGCGGGGAGCGGGAGCGGGGGCGTGTGACTCCACGAGCCGGGCAGCGGCACACGACCGAAGAAGATGCGCCCGTGGAGGCTCGGCACGAACGTGATCTCGAAGCTGCCCACGCGCAGGGTGCGCCCGGTGGGCGGGACGAGATCGAGCTGGTCTTCGGGCACGCCGGTCGCGCGCGCGAGCGCGAGCGTCGTCTCGGACCCGACCAGGCGCGCGCCGCGGTCGAGCGCGATCGCCGGCGCGTCGAGGAGGTGATCGTAGTGGCTGTGACCGACGAGGACGGCGTCGACGCGGCGGGGGATCCATCGCTCGATCGCGGCCGCGTCCGGGGCGAGCGGCCTGGCGAGCCCGCGCAGACCGGGCCGGGTCACGAACGGATCGAGCAGCACCGTGGTGTCGCCGGCCGTGATCACGTGCCCGGCGGTGCCGAGCCAACGGATCCCGAGCGATGGGCCCGCGGGCGCGCGCTCGGCGCGAGGGCGGTGCTCGCGCTCGACGCGAAACCGAGGAAAGAGGCGCTGCGCGAACGGCACCGGCTACCCGTGCACCGCGCGGCCGAAGTCGCGGATCCAGCGCTGCTCGTCCCCCGAGAGCGGACCCTTGTCGAGCGCGTCCAGGTTCGCCTCCATCTCGGCGCGCGTCTTCGGGCCCGTGAGGGCGAGGTCGACGTGCGGTGACGAGAGCTGGAACCGATAGCAGTCACCCGCCGACATGACCGGACCGTCCCAGCCGCGCGGCCGCTTGAGCAGGCGGCGCCACGCGGTCGCGGTGTACGCGAGCACGCTCGGGCTCTTGTCGCGGACGTGAGGAAAAATGTCCGTCTCGGCGCCGGGGTGGGCAGCGTTGTAGCGGATCATCAAGAGGTCCAGGGGCGAGTCGGCGGCGAGGCGACCCGCGCGCGGGCGATCGTGGATCGAGACGCCGATCGACTTCACCTTGCCGCTCTCGCGCAGCTCGACGAGCGCGGCCTCGGTGCCGGCCGTCCAGGCCGAGCCGACGCCCAGCCAGCCGAGCAGGTAGGCGTCGAGGTAGTCGGTGTCGAGCTCGCGCAGCAGGCTCTCGACTCCGCGGCGGACGCCCCACGCCATCCACCCGAACGTCGCGACCCCGACCACGAAGACCTCGCTCCGCCTGGTGCGTATCGCCTCGCGGAGCGGGCTCTTCAGGCCCTTGCCGCGACTCGTCCAGAAGAAGACGTTCACGCCCCGATCCATTGCCGCCGACACGCCGGCCTCGTCGATGCCGTAGTTGGCCGCGAGGCCGAGGCGGTGGACGCGCTTCTGGCGAAACGCGTGGGGCGTCGCGTGCACGAAGTCGCTCATTTTGAGCGATGGTACAGCGGTTGCTGTCCGTGTTGTCCGTGAACCAGCGCAACGCTCTTCGCCGTTTTTATCGAGCTCCGGCGGCCGCCCTCGTGGGTCTGGCCGTGGCAGCTTGCGCCATGGGGTGTGCACAGCGGGCCGAGCCGCGCGAGCCGATGACGCCCGTCGCCACGCCCGCTCGTCTGACCGACGGCGAGATCGCGCGCGTGCTCTTGACCGTTCACGAAGAGAGCGTGGCCCAGGCCAAGGCCGCGAGCCCGCGCCTCTCTCATCCGGACGTTCAGCTCTTCGCCCAGACGCTGCGTGACGAGCACGAGAAGGGCTGGGAAGAGCTGATGCTCGTGCTGGACGCGAGCGCGATCGAGCCCGAAGAGTCGGAGATGGTGCTCGAGCTGCGCCAGGCGTCCCTCGAGATCGAGGGGCTCGTCGACGACGCGGCCCCGTCGCAGGTCGACGCCGAGTTCATCCAGGCCGAGAGCGCGCTCCTCTCGTACATGGTCAGCCTGCTCGAGGCGCGGCTCATCGACGACGCCGAGGACGCGGGCCTGCGCGCCAACCTCAAGGTGTGGCGCAACCGCATGCGCGCGCAGCTCGAAGACGCGCAGCGTCTCGGGGTGATGCTGAGCGATCGCTCGCGGATGGCCGCGTCAGAGTGAGCCCAGCGCGAGGAGGATCTCGACCTCGGTCTTGCCGAGGCGGGTCGCGAGCTCGATACGGTCGCCGCGCACCTCGAAATCGGTCTCGCGCAGCAAGCTGAGCTGGAACAGCACGAGGTCGACGCGGAGCTTGGCATCGAGCGCCGCGCTCAGGGTGCGCGCGTCGAGGGCGGCCTGCTCGGGCGAGGTCGACCGGGCGAACACCTCGAGCGTGGCGCCGCCCGGCGTGAGGGCGAGCCGCGCGTGCACGTCGCGTACGGTCGCCGGCCACGGCAGGGCATCGCCGAGGGTCGTGTCCGGCTCCTCGGCGAAGCCGTAGATCACCTCGTCTTCGGAGGCGGCCGGCAGACAGCTGCCGCCGCGGATCAGGGCGCGCCGCTCGGCGAGCGCGCCGAGGCTCTCTTCGGGGACGACGACGAGCGAGCCCGGGGCGGGGCTCTCGATCGCGAAGCGCGCGCCGTCGATCGGCAGGATACCGCCGAGCGCGCAGTCGGGGGCCCGCTCGAGATCGAGCAGGCGTCGGGTGACGCGGTCGGTGTCGTCGATTGCGAGATCGATCACGGTCGCGCTGCGCACCGTGTCGTCGAACTTGCGTGAGGTGACGAACACGCGGCTCACCTCTTCGAGCGGATCGATCTCGAAGTGTTCCATCGCCGCGCCCCATTGGCCCAAGCTCAAGAGCCGGCGCGCCGCCGGCAGGTGCCGGATGCGATCGACGTGGACGAGCACGCCGCACGTGCCCCCGACCACCGCGCGCGCGACGTCCATCGCTTCGCTTCGCGCGGGGACGTTCCAACCGCCGAGCGTGCGCGCGCGCGCCGAGCTCGGGCAGGAGCGGACGAGCGGGGCGAGGGCGAGCGAGCCCAGCGAAAACAACGCTGCTCGTCGACCATCGAAGCGCAAACGGCACGCCTCCTTCCCGACGACCCATCGATCGAAACCGACGGGCTCTACGTCAGCGTAGCGCCCTTTGGCCGTCGAGCCATGCACCAGCAAGAAAAGATCCCGCGCGCTCGCTGCCATCTCACCGCGCCGGCGTAGGGGTGGTAAGCGGCGGCGTGCGCAGCGACGCGAGCATCCACGAACCGCCGGCCCTCGAGGATCCGGCCAGCGTTCGCGATGCCGTCAACGAGTTGGCGCGGCTGGTCGACGACCCCGACGGGGGCTTGGCGCTCATCGAGGATTGCCAGGCTCGGCTGCGGGCGCTCCGCGAGACGTTCCGCCGTCAACCGCGGTTCTTCGATGACGACATGCTCGTCGCACTGAAAGCCTTGGCAGGCCGGCTGCGCGAGCGTCGGCCCGACCCGGCCGCGGTGCTGGCCGACACGTTCGGCTACCCCAGCTTTCGCCGGGGGCAGCGCGAGATCATCGACGCGGTGCTCGAGGGCCGCGACTGCGTCGGGGTGATGCCGACCGGCGCAGGTAAGTCTCTCACCTACCAGATCCCGGCCCGTGTCCTCGGCGGCACCGCCCTCGTCATCTCTCCCCTCATCGCCCTGATGAAAGACCAGGTCGACGCGCTGACCGAGGCCGGGGTGCGCGCGACGTTCCTCAACTCGACCCTGTCGCTCGAGGAGCGCAACGAGCGGATGGCTCGGGTGGCCTCGGGCGAGATCGAGCTCTGCTACATGGCCCCCGAGGGGTTGAACGGGTCGGCCGGTCGGGTGCTCTCGCAGATGCGGGTCTCGCTCGTCGCCGTCGACGAGGCGCACTGCATCAGCCATTGGGGGCACGACTTTCGCCCGGCGTATCGCACCCTGGCCGGTCTCAAGCGACGGTTCCCGCGGGTGCCGGTGCTCGCGCTGACCGCCACTGCGACGCAGGCGGTCGTCGACGACATCATCTCGCAGCTCGCGATGACGCGGCCCATGGTGTTCCGCGGCTCGTTCTACCGCCCCAACCTGCACCTCTACGCGTTCAAGAAGGGGGCAGAGGACCGGGCGACCCGCGCGCCGCCGGTGCGGCAGGCCGTGCTCGACTGCGTCCGGTCGCGCCCTGGCGATAGCGGCATCGTCTATTGCCTGTCGCGCAAGTCGACCGAGACCACGGCGGCGTTCCTGAAAGAGAGCGGCGTGCGCGCCGCCGCCTACCACGCCGGGATGCCGCCCGAGGCGCGCGCCAAAGCGCAGGACGCGTTCCGCGACGACAAGGTCGACGTGGTCGTCGCGACGATCGCGTTTGGCATGGGCATCGACAAGGACAACGTGCGCTACGTCATCCACCGCGACATGCCGCGATCGATCGAGGGCTACTACCAAGAGATCGGTCGCGCCGGCCGCGACGGGCTGCCGAGCGACTGCGTGCTCTTCTACTCGTGGTCCGAGGTCGTGACCTACGACAAGTTCGCCGGCGACGCCGCCGACGAGGTCGCCGATCGCGTCTCGGCGCAGGCGCGTGAGATGTACCGCTTCGCCGAGTCGG
>CALKVR010000994.1 GCA_938004815.1 uncultured Polyangiaceae bacterium
GCGGATCACGTTCATGCGCGAGACGATTTCGGCCGAGAGCTTGTCGGATGCGCCGGTCAGGACGGGCGAGAGCGACGAGACGCCTCCGTTCGCGCTCGCGGAGAGCGTGCCCCAATGGCCGTTGTAGCCGTAGAGCGGGATGGCGGTGCCCGCGACCGCGTCGGCGGGGAACATGTTGGCGCCGGTGACGCCGCCGTGCTGCGTCGTCATGCAGACGAAGCGCGGGTGCTCGGCGTAGGGCGCCTGGCCGGCTTGGGCGCGGCCGCGAACGAGCGAGTCCAAGAAGGGGAGGGCGAGGGTGAAGCCGCCCGCACCGCGCAACAACTGACGTCGTGAGATGGCCATGGGTCGGTCTCCTCAGTCGGCGAGCTTGCGCCGGCGGAACGTGGGGTCCATCGCGAGCGTACGGAGCACGTCGCGGATGCTCGCGCCCTCCAAGAGCTTTTCGCGCATGTCCTCGAGCGCGCAGCCGTCGACCTCGTCGTCCTCGGCGCGGCCGAAGGTGAACCGGAAGTAGTGGCGTGCGAAGCACGACTGCGGCATCTCGCTCTCGACGACGAGCCGGCTGAGGTCGGTGCCGTTCGATGCGGGCTCCTCTTGCGCCGGCACGATGCGGGGGACCGAGGTCGAATCGATCGGCCACGTGGCGAGCAGCGAGCCGTCGGCGCCGTAGACCCGCTCTTCGGTCCGCGCGCGCCCGAGGCCGTCGTAGCCTTCGAGGGTGTAGCCGATGGGGTTCAGGCGGGCGTGGCAGCCGGCGCAGCTCGAGCCCGGCTGCTCGGTCTGAGCCGTCATCTTCGTCCGCTCGCTGGCAGCCGGGTCGACGGCCGTCGCGTCGTTCATCGCGTTGGCGGGCGGGGCGGGCAGGTCCTCGCAGATCCCCCTCTCGCGGATGTCTCGACCGCGCAGAATCGGGTGCGTGAGCGTCGAGCCGGTCGCGAGCAGCGCGATGCGCGTGAGGATCCCGGCGCGGGCTCCGGCGGGGAAGGTCGGCGGCTCGGCGCCCTCGGACCAGAGCGGCACGCCGCCGTATAGCGCCGCGACATCCGCGGTCTTGGCGAACGATCGCTCCGAGAGGAACAGGTCGTCGAGCGTGCCGTCGGTCGCGAACGTCGTGTAGCGGACGAGATCGAGGGCGTCTTCGATCACGCGGTCGCGCAGCTCCGGGGTCGGGACGTCGGCGCCGACGAAGTCGTCGTAGGCAGGGGTCCCCACCGACTGGTGAAGCGGCGCCAGGTCGTCGAGGAGGAACCACTCGGCGAAGAAGCGGTCGATGGTCGCCTGCGCGCGCGGGTCGTCGAGCATGCGGTCGACCTGCGCGGCGTAGCCGTCGCTCGTCGCGAGCTCGCCGCTCTCGGCCGCGGCCAGGAGCGCGTCGTCGGGCGGCGCGTTCCAGAAGTGGAACGAGAGGCGCGCCGCAAGCTCGTACCCCGACAGCTCGAAGAGATCGTCTCTGCCATCGACGGGCGCGCCCTCGTTCTCGACCCGGTAGAGAAACCACGGCGAGAGGACCATCACCGTGATGACATCGCGGATCGCCAGCGGGTCGATGCCGGCCGCCGGCTGGTAGACCTCGTCGCGGTAGAACGCGAGCTCGGCGTCGGACACGGGGCGGCGGTGGGCCCGGGCGCCGAGCGCGCGGATGAAGTCGTCGATGCACGCGGCGTCGTTCGCCGGGTCGGCGTCCGTCCCGCAGTCGCCGACCAAGGCACCGACGCGCTCGGGCGTGGCCGTCATCGCGCTCGCGAACGCGAGGGCCACGCCGTACTGCGCATCGACGTGGGCTTGGGCGACCGACTGATCGAGGCGGGCGTGGTCGGGATCGCTGTCCTCGGGCAAGATCTGGAGCGCGCCCGCTGTCGCGCCGACGACGGCCGCGCCTTCGTCGGCGCCGAGGGCCGCAACCGCGAGCGCCTCGAGGCTCGACGCGTACTGCGCCCGCGAGAGGCGCGGCAACACCGTGGGGCTCGGGTCTCCAGGGGTGCAGACGAAGGCACCCGGCGCGGTCCCCGGCGGCGGCTCGCTGTCTCCATCCCCGATCTGCCCGGTGCATCCGGTGAGGTGCGACAGGGTGAGGGCAGCGAGCAGGGGGACCACCTGAGGGGGCAAAGCTCGGCGCATGGAGGCCGGGTTCGCAACGCGTATGCCACCGCGGGGGGCCCGGTGCTCGGGGCCGGAGCGGCTCTCTCGCGCCCGCGGGCTGTGGACTCCAGTCTCCATTCGGTGGAGTCGAGTCCCCTCGTTGCTCGCCCCGAGGGTATTCTTCTGGGCTGGGCGTGCTCGTCGCGAGTCGGCACGGTCCTCGCCAGCAGAGGTCATCATGCTTTGGAAGTGGGTCAGCGTCACCTTCGCGGTAGGCCTCGCCGGCTGCATCGATATTGGAGACATCGTCTTCGATGAGCCCGGCGGAGGCGGTGGTGGTGGTGCCGGCGGTGGGGCCGACGCGGCCGGGGGTGGCGGCGCGGCGCCCGGTGGCTCGTACGTCGCCGTCGTGATGGCCGACGGCCCCATCGGCTACTGGCGCCTCGGCAGCGTCGAGACGGGGCGCACCCCCGACGAGACGGCCGGTGCGCGGCACGCTTTCCTGGACCCGGGCGACACGGGCACGTTCGACTTTCAAGCCGAGGGGGCGATCGCGGGCGACAGCGACCCAGCGATGACGGTAACCGACGGCGCGAGCATCGAGGTCGCGACCCCGCACCCGTTCGGCTTTCCGGGTCGCGCGCCCTTCACCCTCGAGGCCTGGATCAAGAAGCGCTCCCAGTACGCGCACTTTCTCACGTGCGAGTCGACCGAGGCGGGCTACTTCACGAAGGTCTCGGACTCACAGCTCCAGCACTACCGCAAGGACACGGCGCAGAGCAGCGAGTCGCTGTTCATCGACGGGCTCTTGGGGTCGGACTACTACCACGTCGTCATCACCTACGACGGCACGACGGCCCTGCGGTACCTCAACGGCGGGCTCGTCCTGCCCGCGACCGACATGCTGACCAGGACCTGGGTGGAGCAGAACACGCCGTTTCGGATCGTTCCGTCGAGCCCGGGCGACGACATCACGATCGACGAGGTCGCCGTGTACGACTACCCGCTCCCCGAGGCCCGGGTCGCGAAGCACTACGCCTGCGGAAAGAACGCGCAATGTGATTGAGCTGGCCCCGGCGTGATAGCCTAGGGCTTCATGCCGTTCGTGCCGGGCCCGGACAAGGTCGTTGGTTCGAAGTACCGGCTCTGCCGGCGCATCGCCGGCGGCGGCATGGGGTCGGTGTGGCTGGCGCAGCACCTCACGCTCGACGTCGAGGTTGCGGTGAAGCTGATGTCGCCGCTGGTCGCCGATACGCCGACCGCCCTCTCGCGGTTCGAGCGAGAGGCGAAGGCGAGCGCCCAGCTCAAGAGCCGCAACATCGTGAAGGTCCAGGACTACGGCGTCGACGACGGCACGCCGTTCATGGTGATGGAGCTCCTCGAGGGCGAGGACCTGGGCAGCCGCCTCTCGCGCGTCGGTAAGCTGCCGCTCGCCGAGCTCGCCCCGCTCTTCTCGGAGATCTGCCGCGGGCTGAAGGCCGCGCACGACGCCGGCATCGTTCACCGCGATCTCAAGCCGAGCAACGTCTACCTCGCGCGTGAGGGCGACGACGAGGTCGTCAAGCTGTGCGACTTCGGCGTCGCGCGCGAGACGAAGACCCAGCTCGTCGACGAGAAGACGTCGAGCGGTGTCGTCGTCGGCTCACCCCACCACATGAGCCCCGAGCAGGCGATGGCCGCGCCCGTCGACCACCGCAGTGACCTCTGGGCGCTCGGGGTGCTGGTCTACCGCGCGCTCACCGGAAAGAAACCGTTCGACGGCGAGGCGCTCGCGGCCGTCATGCTGCAAGTGGTGTCGAAGCCCATCCCGCGGATCACCGAGGACGCGCCCGAGCTCCCCGGCGAGATGGACCGTTTCATCGAGCGCGCGCTGTCGCGCGACGTGGACGCACGGTTCCAGAGCGCGGCGACGATGGCCGAGGCGCTGAAGGCGATCGCCGAGGGCAAAGACGCGTCGGCGCTCCTCGCGAGGTCGGTCCCGTCGCAGCGCGGCCGCGACGAGGCGACCGTCCCGGCTGCGGCCGCCGCGCCTCCATCGCAGCGGTCGGGAGAGAACGCGGTGACACCCGCGTCCGAGGCCACTGCCTCACGCGAGCTCCGGGCCGTCACCGCGGGCGTCGCCCTCGCGCGTCCGAGCCGTTCCATCCTGCGCGTGGCGCCGTGGGTGGTGGGCGCGGTCGCCGTCGGTGCGCTGGGTTTCTACTTCGGACGTTCGGGGGGCCAACCCCCCGCCACCGCCGCGGTTGCGCCCAGCGTTGCGGCACCCACCGCCGCTGCGACCGACGAGCCGACGGTGGCGCCGCTCGCGCCGTCGCCGTCGGCTTCATCCGACGCGGAGGCGGCCATACCGGCGCCGAGCGTGTCGGCAGCCGCGTCTGCCGACTCACCACCGGCCGAGAGCGCCGGGGCACCGCGCCCGCCGGCGGCACGGCCGGCGGGCGCGCGCACGGCGACGCCGGGCAA
>CALKVR010000995.1 GCA_938004815.1 uncultured Polyangiaceae bacterium
ATCGTCGACGACGACGTGGAGGCGGCCCGTCGCGAAGCGGAGGCGGAGCGGCCGGCCGAGAAGCCCGCGCCCAAACCGACGGCGCAGCCTTCGGCGCGCGCGCTCACGACGGCCCCGCCCGCGATCGAAGAAGACCCGCTGAAGCAGCTGAAAGAAGCGCGGGCCGATCGCTCGGACTCGGGGACCGATCAGTTGATCGCTCAGCTCACGAGCAAGGACGAGGTGGCGGTCGCCGAGGCCGCCGCCGAGCTGATCCGGCGCGGCGCCACGCGCGCGATCCGCCCGCTCTCGCGCATCCAGCTCGACGTCGCCGAGGGGAGCGGCCTGTCGATCATCGACGCGCTGGGCCGCCTGGGCGCGATGGCCGAGGGCGACGAGCGGACTGAAGCGGTGGAGCGCCTCCTCGCGATGCTCGAGTCCGAGAAGCGGCGCAACGCGCCCGAGACCCCCGGCAACCTCCTCCAGATCTACGAGGCGCTCGGGCAGACGCGCGATCCGCGGGCAGCCGGCGCGCTCGAGCGCGAGCTGCTCGACCCGCGGGTAGACCGCGCGCCGAAGGTCGTCATCGTGCAGTCGCTGGTCTGGATCGCAGCGCCGAGCAGCGAGGCCGTGCTCGTCGAGGCGCGGCAGCAACAAACCGACCTGGCGCCCGCCGACGACTTCGACGCCGAGCTCCGCGCCGAGCTCATCGGCGTGATCGACGAAGCGATCGAGCTGCTCTGACGGCGCCCGCGCGCGCGCGTCAGCCGACGACGGGGAGCAGATCGACGCTGATCGCTTTGGGCGTGGGGAGATCGGGGTTGGGCTTGAGCGCGGCGAGCGCCTCTTGCGTCTGCCAGACCGTGACCGAGATCGTCTTCTGCTTGGCCTTGTCGTGCGAGAGGACGGTCGAGACGACGCCCGGCTGCGTCTTCAGCCACGCGAAGTAGGCGGCGGCCTTGGCGACGGACGCGTCGTCGGTGAGCGGCTCGTGCGTCACCACCCGGCAGAGGGGGCCGGAGGCGGCCTTGGGCGCGGTGTCCTTGGCCGCGACCTGCGCCTCGACCCAGAGCTTGCCGATCTTCACGATGGGGTGCGCGAGCTCGACGCCGTAGTCCTCGGCCTCGACCGCGCGCCCGCGGACGGAGAAGTTTCCGATGTGCTGCTTGTACTCGTCGATGACCTTGTACGAGCCGTTCGGCTGCACCTTCAGCTCGTAGCTGACGTCATCGATGAAGACGGTGTTCCCTTCGACCTTGGTGCCCACGGGCCGAGGGTATCACCTGCGCGCCCCCCGAGAGATAGGTGCTAGAGTCGACGAGATGTCGACCGCTGATCCCTATGCCACCACGGTCGTTCCGCGCGCGGCTATCAGCTTCCCCTGCGCCCTGCCGGTGCCCCAAGGGTTCGCGCCGGGGGACCCGACCACGTGGCCCGTCGTCGACGGCAGCCTCGAGTACTACCAAGGGGCGCTTTGGTTCATGCCGCCCAGCGGAGAAGACCAGCAAGACACCGTGAGCGACATCGTCACCGAGCTCACGCTCTGGCGGTGCGCGCACCCCGCGTTCATTGTCGGGACGAACGAAGCGGGGATGAAGCTCGGCGACGAGGTTCGCGCGCGCGTCATCGACGCGGGCGGCGAGCGAGAGCTCACGAGCGAAGAGCGAACCCCTCCGACCGAGCTGCTCCCGGGCCTGTCGCCCGTGGTGGGCTCCTTTTTCTCCCAGCTCGACGGCTGACGATGCGAAAAATCGCGGCCGCCCTGCTGGTGGACGACGACGGCGCGTTCCGGCTCGCGCTCCAGGGCGCGCTCCGCCGGCGCGGCGTGCGGGCGTTCACGGCCGCGACGGTCGAAGAGGGCTACCGCATCCTCGAGGACGAGGCGGTCGATCTCATCGCGGTCGACTACCGCATGCCGGGTGAAGACGGCATTGCCGCCATCTCGCGCTTTCGCAAGCTCCGCCCCGACGCCGTGCTCGTGATGCTGACCGGTTTCGGCGATATCCCGCTCACCGTCGCGGCGATGCGTGAGGGCGCCGACTCCCTCCTCACCAAGCCGGTCGACGTCGACCGCCTGCTCCGTGACGCCGCCGCGGTACCGCTCGCCGATCGCGAGCCGCCGCCGTCCCGCCCCGGCTCCGCTTCGCGCACGTATCGCCTCGACGAGGTCGAGCGCGAGACCATCGAGGCCGCCCTCCACAACGCGGGCGGCGTCGTGGCCACCGCGGCGAAGATGCTCGGCATCGATCGCCGCACGCTCCAGCGCAAGCTCAAGCGACTCGGGGGGTAGTTGCGGCGTCGCAAGCGCGACGTTCGACATGGCGGAAACGCGCCAGGTCCGCGCCGAGACCGAAACCGAAACTCCTCGGCAAACCATTCGACCGCCACGGCGACAATCTTGGTCGCCACCCCTTGACGGTCGGGTCGCGGCGACCCATTCTGCGTGCTTCGCCACCGAGCGTCGGGGCGCGGTGGGGGAAGAAAGCAAGAGGGGATTCGAATGACGTCGAGGCTTCCTGGGCGAGGAGGCGGCCGCACCGAGGTTGTGCCGTCGCGATTGAACGCAGCACCGAGATTGACAGCAGCACCTTCAGCCGCGACGCCGCGGCTGGATGAGGCCATGCGAGGAGGAGCGGACATGTCGAGAAAGATGTCGATGCTGGTATTTGATGACTTCATCGTCGGGACTGCCGATACGTTCAGTTCCCCTGAGTTCAATGAGCTCTTGGCACGGCACGAAAGGGTGTCGTTTCAAGTCATTGTCGACCAGGTGACTGGGACCAGCCCCACGCTGCTGCTTCAGCAGCAGCATTGCTCCGACAATCGCAACTTCGTCGACAAGGGGTCGGCCGAGATCCCCGCCACGAGCATCAGCGGGAGCGCCACCATCATCTTGAATGGATACGAGCTCGGCACGAATCCGTCACACGGGTTCATCCGGTTGAAGATTCGGCTCGGCGGCACGAGCCCGCAAGCGCACGTCAAGATCTGGGCCACCGGGCGCGATCTCTTGTGAGGAGCCTACCATGAAGCACTTCTGCCAATTGGTATTCTCCGATTTTGTGGTCGGAACCGCCAACACCTATACAGTGCCCGAGCTCAATGATCTGCTGGCGAGCGCGGACCGCCTCGCTATTCAAGCCATCGTCGATCAGGTTACGGGCACCTCACCGACGCTCACCATTCAAGTCGAAATGTCGTCTGACGACCGAAATTGGTCGGCTAAGAGTGGCACGGCCGAGATCAATGCGGTCGCGCTCGACAGCATCTCGACCAAGATCCTCACTGGAATCGAGCCCGGCACCAACCCAGGCCACGGCCGGACGCGGCTGCGGATCGCGCTCGGCGGCACGAACCCCCAGGCCAACCTCAAGCTCTACGTGACGGGCCGCGACCGCGTCCCGTGAGACCATGGCCGAGCTCATCTTGGCCGATTCCGGCGACACGGTGGTTTTTGGAGCGTGGAAGCCGGATCCGACCGCTCAGCCGGTGACGCTGCTGGTCTTCGACGACGTCATCAGCGACACCGCGAGTCAGTACACCCCGACGCGGTTCAATCGCGAGCTGGCGGAGGGCGAACGTTACGTCATCCAGGCCATCTGCGATGACGTGACGGGGACGTCGCCCACGATCACGATCGTCTACGAGCACTCGGCCGACGGTCGCACGTTCATCGCCAAGAACGGCGGTATAGGTGAGATCAATACAGCGAGCCTCGCGGTTGGTGCGACCACCAACTTGCGATCGACGGGGTTCAGCTCCGGGGCGAGGGCCGGCCATGGCATGGCTCGCCTCCGTCTGGCCCTCGGCGGCACATCTCCGAAGGCGCACGTGAAGGTCTGGGTCACGCTGCGACCGTACGCTTGAACAGCGGAGGGAAGGGAAACACCATGGCAAGACGATTCGTCGAGCTCGTCTTTAACGATTTCATCATCGGGACCGCGCCGACGTTCACGGCAGCGCAGTTCGACGAGCTCCTGGGCTCGGCGAATCGGCTCGCCATCCAGGTGGTGGCGGACAAGGCTACCGG
>CALKVR010000996.1 GCA_938004815.1 uncultured Polyangiaceae bacterium
AGGGTTCTCGAGGCCGTCGAGCCGCTGGACGAGGCGGAGCTGACGCGGCTCGAGCGGGACGCCGTAGTGCGCGGCGATGCCCTCGCGAATGCGGATCAGCGGGGCGCCGACCGGGGTGATGTCGAGGGCGAGCGAGTAGGCGAGATCGTGCTCGACGCTCGCCGCGAGCCGCTCGCTCGTAGCCACCACGAGCGAGCGCCCCGCCACGCGGAGCGGGAAGATCCCCGCCCGAAGGGCGGTCTCGACGGGCACGAGATCGAGCACCTCCGACGGCGGGGCCGGTAGCCGCCCCGGGGGCATGCTGGGGAAGCCCAAGTTCTCACTCAGGACCCGGGTGAGAGCGTTCTCGCAGTGGGGCGCGACCTCGAGCAGGTTGGTGACTAGATCGCCGCCGTGGATGACCTGGCGCGCGATTGCCTGCTCGACCTCGACGATCGTCGCGACCTGTCTCTGGACGATGAGGGAGCTCAGGCTGGCCATCGGATGGCTGATGAGAGGGTCGCTGCGCCCGCGAGCCGGGAGCGCCGCGCGATCGAGACGACACTCTATCCCAGGCGGGACAGCCAGCGGTGCACGATCTCGCGGCCCGTGACGAGCTTGGATATCGACGTGAACTCGTTCTTTTGGTGGGCCTGAGCGTTGTCGCCGGGACCGAAGTTGACGGCGGCGATGCCGGCGGCCGCAAAGCGCGCGACGTCGGTCCAGGCCTGCTTGGGCTCGACCGCGGCGACGCCTGCGTCGCGCAGCGCGACGACGAGCGGGTGGCTCGCGAACGGAAGGGCAGCAGGGCTGCGATCGAACCACTCGATGTCGGCGCGCCCCGCGACGAGCGCCTCGATGTCGGCCATCGCCGCGTCGAGCGTCCGATCGGGCGGGAAGCGGTGGTTGAGGTTCACCTCGAACAGGTCGGGCACGACGTTGCGCCCGCGACCGCCCTGGGCGGTGGTGACGGAGAACACGCCGCGGTAGACGAGCCCATCGATGGTCGCCTCCCGCGGAGAGACCGCGCCGAGCTCGACCAAGAATGCGCCCGCTTTGTGGATGGCGTTCTCGCCCTGCCACGGCCGAGCGCTGTGGGCCGTTCTCCCCCGGAAGCGTATGAGCGCGTGGATCGACCCCGACGCACCGAGGCTGAGCTTGTTGTCGCTCGGCTCCATGCATACCGCGAGATCGACGTGGCGGAGCTCGGGGTCTTGCTCGAGCACCGGGCCAAGCTCGTTGTCGGCAAAGGGGCCCTCTTCTTTTGCGTAGAAGACGAGGGTGAGATCGACCTTGGCCGCGACGTCGGCGTACGACCGCTCGACCAGATCGATCATGACGGCGAGGCCGCTCTTCATGTCGGCCGCGCCCGGCCCGTAGAGCTTGTCGCCCTCGATCCGCGGCTCGCCCTCGTGCTCGGTGCGCACGACGTCGAGGTGCCCGACGAGCGCGATCTTGGGCCCGCCGGTGCCGCGCGAGACGGGGACGACGATCGAGTGGCCGTAGCGGCGGATCGGGCCCGCGAGCGGCTGCGCGCTCAGGCGGGCGACCACCGCGTCGCAGAGCGGGCCCTCCTCGCCGTAGAGCGAGGGCACCCGCACCAGCCACATGAGCGTATCGACCACCGCGAGGTCGCCGCGGAGATCGAAGCCGCGCGCGGTCTTTTTCAGCGACATCAGACGGGGACCGCGAAGTCGCGGAGCGCCGCGTTGAGCGACACCTTGCGATCGGTCGCCTCGGAGCGGCGGCCGATGATGAGCGCGCAGGGGACGCCGAACTCGCCGGCAGGGAACCGTTTTTGCCGCACGCCCGGGATCACGATGCTGCGCGCGGGGACGCGCCCCTTGAGCTCGACCGGCGTGTCGCCCGTCACGTCGATGAGGACCGTGGTCGACGTGATCACGACGCCCGCCCCGATGACGGCCTCACGCTCGACGTGTACGCCCTCGACGATCACCACCCGCGAGCCGACGAAGACACCGTCTTCGATGATGACGGGCTGCGCCCCGGGGGGCTCGAGGACGCCGCCGATGCCCACGCCGCCGGCGAGGTGACAGTCGCGCCCGATCTGCGCGCAGCTGCCGACCGTGGCCCAGGTGTCGACCATCG
>CALKVR010000997.1 GCA_938004815.1 uncultured Polyangiaceae bacterium
GTGACCGGCACGCCGGCGGGCGTCCCCGCGACGCCTGGCCCGGGCGCGATGGCCGCCTTCGGGTTGATCGTGACAGTGGTGCCATCTTCTGCGGCGACGATCGCGAGCGTGGGGTTGGCAGCGGGCACCGCCGCGCTCTTGCGAAACGCGGCGACGCCGACGTAGTTGTCGCCCCACGCCGAGGTCGGGAGGAGCAGGCTCGCGCTGGTGAGCGCGCTCATGCCTCCCCCGTACGGGTAGATGTCGTACGCCACGACGGGCGCGCTCGTCTTGATCCGGAACGCCGTGCCGACGCCGGTGCCGTGGACGGCGGTGTCCTCGGTATAGACGGCGGGCAAGATGCCGTCGGGGCAGTCGTTGATCAGGTTGCCGAACCGCGAGAGAAAGACGATCGCCACTTGGCCCGGCGGCAGCTTTCCGTCGGGAAGATCCTCGTACGTCAGATCCTGCCCGCTGCCGTTCGGGATGCGCGCGAAGCTGGTCGCGTCGAAGCTCTGCCCGTTGCGCTCGATCGCGATCGTCACCGGCTCACCCCATGTGTTGGTGATGAACGCCGCGAGGCATCCCCCGACGGCCTCCGGGATCACGTCCGGCCCCATGACGACGTAGTCGCACCCGATGGTACTCTTGTTCGCAGCTGCGCTCTCGCAGGCAGGCACGCAGCCCTCGGCCGAACAGCCCTGGTCGGGCGGGCACGTCTCGATCACGTTGCCGTCGCAATCGATGACGTCGTGCAGATCGGCAGAGCAAGCCGGGCAACCCGGTCCCCCGCCCTCGTCGCCGCCCCCCGCCGCGAACCCCGAGCTCGTGCCCGACGCGGAAGATACCGCGGCATTTCCACTCGAAGAAGCGGCCGCGCCGCCCGCGCCCCCGCCGTCCTCGAGCGCATCCCGTCCGGCCGAGCACGCGACGAGCGTGCTGATGACAAACCAACGAGACAGCGTCGGCATCGCCGGGCTCGAGGGCGTGATCTTTCGCGTCATGTTTCCTCCTGGCCAGGGCTCATGCGCCCGCCGGGAGGCTGCCTGCGCGGGGGGACGCAGCCCACGGACTCGGCCTTACATGCGCTTGCACCACCGCAGAGGCAGACCGGCACGAGCGTTGCAGCTAGGCCTCACCATGCAGCCGTCGAGGGTCCCGCCGCCTCAGTCTGAAACAAGGCTCCGCACCTGGGCAAAGGACCGCACCGCGCGGCGCTGCCGGTCCCTGGCTCTCGAGTTCCTGGGCGCCGCGCCCAGCTGGACGAAGCTCGATCTGGCGAGCTGGCTGCTCGAGTACGGGCGCCTCGCGTGGGCCGACGCCGACCAAGCGCGCCCCGTGGCCGCGCCGGCCGCGCCCATCCGCCAGGAAGCGCTGCGCGAGGTGATTCTCCGCGCGCATAGACGCGTCATGGAGGTGCTCGAGAGCGCCAACGGCCCCGACGTCGGCTCGCCCATCATCGTCCACGCGTTCGTTTCGGACCTCGTCATCGACCGGCAGACCGGCGACGGCAAGGTCGCCTGGACGCCCTTCAGCCGGCCCGGGATGTCCCTCGCCGACCGGGTCCTCTCCCTCCTGGCCGCGGATTGCCTCACTTCGCGGGACGACTACACGAAGGGCGTGTCGGTCTGCCACGACTGCGGTCGCGTCTCGCTGGCCGCCGAGCAGGGCGACGACCCGAACTGCGACGCCTGCAGCTGGGAGGGCGAGCGCGTCTCCCAGGTCTCGATCCGGGAATGGGACGGCAGCGTCGTCGAGACGATGCGCTCGCCCACCCGCAAGGCAGGTTGAGCGGAAATTCCGCCCCTACCCTGGTCGGTCGGGATCCAATTCCCCACGCCTACCCTGCCACCAAAATGACGACGTAGGCTCACATGGCGTGAGCGTCGCTTGGTGGTGCTGTTACTTTCGTCAGGGTTGCTGGCGCGTCGCTGCGCGCGAGCGAGAGTCGGTTCGCACCCTGACGGAGAGCAGACATGATCTTCAACCTCACCTCCGGCGCCATCCCGATGAACGCCAAGGTCGCCGGCTTTCGCGGCTCGGAGCGGATCTCGAGACCCTACGTCTTCGACGTCTACTTTACGGTCGAGACGTTCCTGAACATGCCGCTGCAGTTCGACCTGCAAGAGGCCGTGTTCGCCAAGGCGAAGCTCTCGATCCAGCTCGGTAGCGAGCCCGAGCAGCCCTATAGCGGCATCCTCGCCGCGGTGCGGTTGGTGCGCGCAGCCGACACGATCGCGCTGTTTCACGCCAAGCTCGTGCCACAGGTCTGGCAGCTCACGCTGACCAAGCACAGCCGCATCTGGACGAAGAAGAGCAGCAAGGACGTCATCCAAGAGGTGCTCGAAGAGGCGGGCATCGACTTCGAGTTCCGCACGAACGGCAGCTACCCGGTCGAGGAGCACATCACGCAGTACAAGGAGTCGAACCTCGCGTTCATCACCCGGTGGATGGATCGCGAGGGCATGTACTACTTCTTCGAGCAGAGCGACGACGGCGACGTGATGGTGATCGCCGACAACAAGGCGACGCACGAGGCGCTCCGCACCTCGCCGGTGAAGTACTTCCCCCAGACGAACTACGAAGACGTGCTCACGCAGCAGGCCTTCGACAACTTCGCCGCCACGCACAACGCGCTCCCCGCGACCGTCAAGCTCATCGACTACGACTACGCGAAGCCCCTCCTCGACGTTTCGGCGACCGTGAGCGTCGAGACCAACGCCGTGGGCGAGATCACCGAGTACGGCGGCCGGCTGTTCACGCCCGCCGACGCGCAGCGAATCGCGACCATCCGGGCCGAAGAGCAGCTCGCCAACAAAGACGTGTTCGAGGCGACCGGCGCCGCTACGCAGCTCTCGGCGGGCTACCTGTTCACGGTCGAGGACCACCCGCTGTTCCAGTACAACGGCGAGTTCCTCTGCACGTCGATCGAGCACCACGGCTACGACACGCAGTTCGCGTCGGCGTGGGGCTCGCTCGTGCAGGCCAAGTACACCGACGTCTACCGCGTCGAGCTCACCGGTATCCCCGCCGCGACCCAGTTCCGCAGCCCCCAGACGCCGTGGCCGCGCATCGACGGCTACGAGAACGCGGTGGTCGACGGCGCCGCCAACAGCCAGTACGCGCAGATCGACGACCAGGGCCGCTACAACGTCAAGTTCAAGTTCGACGAGGGCACGCTCAACGGCGGCAAGGCGTCGACGTTCGTGCGCATGGTGCAGCCGCACGGCGGCCCCCAAGAGGGCCACCACTTTCCCCTCCGCAAGAACGTCGAGGTGGTCTGCTCGTTCTTGGGTGGTGACCCTGACCGTCCTGTCATCAACGGCGTGGTGCACAACTCGCTCAACCAGAGCGTCGTCACCCAGAACAACTACACCCAGAACATCATCCGCAGCGGCAGCCTCAATCACATCGTGATGGAGGACACCGCGGGGTCGATGTACATCGACATGTGGTGCCCGATCTTCTCGTCGACCCTGTTCCTCGGGTTCGGCACCTGGAACTTCAACCTGACGACGCAGGGCTGCGGGCAGATCCAGACGACGCTCAACCTGAACATCGACGTCGATCAGTGGTGGACGGTCGACGTCGTCAACTACGTCGACTGGCACTACCACAACACCCACAACTGGGTGAACGACCTCGCCGTCACGTGGAAGTTCGACAACACGTTCACGTGGGAGGTCACCTCCGACGTGAAGATCGACTGGAACGCGACGCTCAAGCTCTACGTCAAGGCCGCGGCCGAGGTGAAGTTCGACGCCACCCTCAAGCTCGACGTCACCGCCGACGCGACCGCGCATTTCAAGGCCAACGTCGACGTCGACATCGACGCCAACCTCGACGTGCTCGTAAAGGCGAACGAGACCCTCGAGGTCACCGGCAACCGCGAGCGCAAGGTCACCGGGAACGAGAAGGTCGAGGTCATGGGCAACCAAGAGGTGCACATCCATGGCTCCCAGAAGG
>CALKVR010000998.1 GCA_938004815.1 uncultured Polyangiaceae bacterium
GAGCCCCCCGAGGCCGACCTGGAGAGCGGCGACGTGGTCGAGCTCGGCACGGGCGACGCGGTGACGACGCTGCGAATCACGCTCGTCGACGAGACCGAAGAGAGCCACGTGCTGGCGCTCACCAGGCTCGAGGCGGCGCTGCCTGCCGTCGCGGGCCGCGAGCTCGACCCCGCCGTCCTCGCCAAGCTTTACGCGGCACAAAAGCGCATCGGCGCCGAGGTCGCCCTCGACCGCGTGCTCGAAGAGATCGCAGACGCCGCGCTCGAGCTCGTCCCGGCCGCCACCCACGTCACCATCGTCCTTTCTGACGACGACACCGGCAAAGAGCAACACCCCACGTTCGTGCCCGTGCTGACGCGTGTTCGCACCGCCGACGGCGAAGGCGGGACGACGCCCAACGCGGTGCCGGTGGCGCGCAGCGTCTACCGCAAGGTGGTCAAAGAGCGGGCCGCCGTCCTCGCCGCCGACGCCCCGAAAGACGTCGGCGAGAGCGAGTCGATCATGGGCGCCTCGATCCGCAGCACCATCGGCGTCCCGCTCTGGCGGGGTGAAGAGATCCTCGGAGTGCTCCAGGCCGACAACCGGAACGCACCCGGCATGCTCGCCCAGAGCGACGTCGAGCTGCTCTTGCTGCTCGCGTCGAACGCGAGCCTCGCCGTGTCGAGCGCGCGCCTGATCAAGCGGCTGACCGTCGCTGAAGAGCAGCTCAAGAAAGAGAACGTCTTTCTCAAGGGCCGCGAAGAGAAGCGGCGCGGCGGCGGTCGCGAGGTCAACATCATCGGCCGCAGCGAAGCGATGCAGGCGGTGATCCGGCAGCTCGACAAGGTCGTCGACACCCGCGTCACCGTGCTCGTCGAGGGCGAGACGGGCACCGGCAAAGAGCTCATCGCCGCCGGCGTGCACTACCGGTCGCGCCGTCGAGAGAAGCTGTTCGTCGCGCAGAACTGCGCCGCCATCGCCGAGAGCCTGCTCGAGAGCGAGCTCTTTGGTCACAAAAAGGGCGCGTTCACGGGCGCGGTCGACGAGAAAAAGGGCCTCTTCGAGATCGCCGACGGCGGTACGCTATTTCTCGACGAGATCAACTCGACCAGCCTCTCGCTGCAGTCGAAGCTCCTGCGCGCGCTGCAAGAGGGTGAGATTCGGCCCGTGGGCGGCACCAGCGCCAAGCACGTCGACGTGCGCATCGTCGCGGCCACGAACCGCAACATCGAGGAGCTCGTGTCCAAGGGGCTCTTCCGTGAAGACCTCTACTACCGCCTCCAGGTCTTTCCCATCCGGCTGCCGCCGCTGCGCGAGCGGCGCGACGACATTCCGATCCTCGCGGCGCACTTTCTCACCCGGTACGCCGAAGAGATGGGCAAGGCCGTCGGTGGGTTCTCGCAGCAGGCCCTCGAGCTGATGATGAGCTACGAGTGGCCCGGCAACGTGCGCGAGCTGCAGAACGAGGTCCAGCGCCTCGTCATCCAGCTCGATCCGGGCAGCTTCGTCTTGCCCGATCTCTTGTCGCCCCACATCAAGAAGGCGATGGGCGTCGTGGCCAAGGCGAGCGTTCCCAAGGGCACGCTCCGCGAGATGATGGACTCGGTGGAGAAATACCTGCTCCTGGAGACCCTGCGCGAGCACGGTCAGAACAAGACCGCCGCCGCCAAGGGCCTCGGCATCACGCGCGAGGGGCTCCACAAGAAGCTCCGCCAGCACGGTATCTGACGCTGGCGTCGAATCGTCAGCCGTCTTTGGCGCAGCGCAGGCCGATCGCCGACGAGCGCGACGCGTGCGAGACCTCGAGCCGTCGGGCGACCGTCGCCGACGCCAGCTCGAGCGCCCAGTTGCCGCCCCGCACGCTCGCGTAGGTGCCGGTGGTGCACAGAGGGTCGACGAGCGTGGTCGGCTCCCAGCACGCCTCACCATAGCGGCTGAAGTCGTCCCCAACCCACTCGCTCACGTTGCCACCCATGTCGAACAAGCCCGCGTCGGTCACGTCGGTCCCAGGCGACGCAGCGGTGCCGATCGGGAGGATGGCCGCCCCCGTGTCGCGGCACTGCGTCGGATAGAGCTCGCCTCGCGCGACGACGGTGTGCGCGCACACGTCTTCGTCCTCACCCCACGGGAACGTCGACTCGCGCGAGGTGTTCCCGGCCGCGAACTCCCACTCTGCCTCCGTGGGGAGGCGCATTTCGCGCACGGCGCAGATGGCGCGGGCGAGCTCTTGATCCAAGCAGTTGAGCGGGTAGTCGCGCCGCGACTCGTCGAGGGCCCCGCGGTAGTTGCATTGGTCCGAGACCTGAACGCCGGCGTCGCCTGGCTGGGCGGGCTCGCCGAGCTCGGGGTGCGCCTGCCGTAGCGCCAGGAAATCACCCACCGTCATCTCGTGCGCATCGACGATGAACGGCGACAGCACGACGATCCGCTCGGGGCGGGCCTCGGTTCCCGTCTCCTCGAGCGGCAACGCGCGCGCGCTCCCGAGCAAGAACGCGCCCCCTTCGATGCAGACCGTGCCACCTGGCGCCGCCGCCGCGCAGGGTGTGCGAGCGGCCGGTGGCCAGGACCCGACGTCGAGGGGACCGCGATCGGTCGGGATCTCGTTCGACGCTCGAACGACCCCGTCGCCGGGATCACACGCCGCCGCGCCGAGGATGTCGGCGTCGCGGCCGAAGCACTCCATGCCGAGCCAGACGCCCACGTGTCCCGGCTCACCGAGATCGACCAACGCGTCGATCGTCGTGCCGCCGGCCGGTTGCCCATCCGGGCCCAGGGTTGCAGCCCGAAACAGCCGCGCCCGAATCCGGACGGCCTTGTCGTCGGGGACGACGCCGAACGAGAGCGGCCACCGGTCCACCGTCGAGGCGTCGAACAGCCGCCGACACCCGCTGCACGCGGCGCCCGTCTCGTCGACGATCTCGACGAGCAAGCGATCTCCGAACTGTGGCACGGGCGCGTTCGTGGATACGGTGACGAGCCACTGCGCCCGCGCGGTGCCGACCTCTGCGTCGCACCCCGGAGCACCCAGCGCGAGCGAGATCAGAGCGAGTCGTCGTAGGCGCATCGGAACCCGATGTAGTCGAGGGTCGCGCCGTTGAGGCCCTGCCTGCGAATGGCCAGGTGGGCGAAGACGGACGACGTGTTGAAGTCGGCGCCGCGCATCGTGTTCGACTCGACCGACGCGTCGGCGCAGACCGGATCGACGAGTACCCCGGCGTGTTTCCAGCACGCGGCCTCGTACCCGACGTAGCTGTCCAGCGTGAGCTCGGCGAGGTTGCCGGTCAGGTCGGTGATGCCGTCGAGCGAGGTGTCGCTCCCGTCTCCGCACCCGCTCGTGCCGACCGGGCTGGGGCCCGCGACGCACCCCTTGAACCGACCGTGGCAGCAGCTCGGCAAGTCGGCGCCCCACGCGAACGGTCGCTGCTGCCCGCGGCCGCGCGCGGCGAACTCCCACCGCGCCTCGCTCGGCAGGTCGCCGCCGAGCGCCTGGCAGAGACGCCGCGCCCCCTCGAACGAAACGCACGAGAGCGGGAGCGCGTCGTTCTCGGCGTCTTCGACGCCGATCCACGTGCACCCATCGAAGAGATCGTTCGCGGGGTCTCGCTCGATCAGATCGTCGGCGTCGAGGAGGTCGGGCCGGGCCGCGAGCAGCGCGCGCGCTCGGCCGACCGTGAGCTCGGTCGCGTCGAGGTGAAAGGGCGACAGGCGGACGGGCACCAGCGGGTTCGGATCGTGGGCGATCGCAAACCCATCGGTGAGCCCGACCAGCGACGCGTCGCCCAGGTGGGTGAATCCGCCGGGCACGCAGACGGCACCGTCGGGGGAGGCGCCCGCGCACGCGGTCGCGCGGGTGAGCGCGGCGGAGCCGACGATCACCGATGCGGCGCCTTCGGAGTCGCTGCTCGTCGCGACGGTGCGCGACTGGACGACGATGAAGGCGGCGTTCGACCGCACGGGGTTCAAGG
>CALKVR010000999.1 GCA_938004815.1 uncultured Polyangiaceae bacterium
ATGTACCACTGTCACATCCTCGAGCACGCTGAGCGCGGGATGATGGGCGAGGTTCACGTCGAGTAGTGTGGACGTTGACGCCGCCAACGCGCCGACGTGCCGCGGCATCGGAGCGGGGTGACGCTTTCGGGCAGGTGTGACGGAGGCGCCCCCACGAGGGGCACCGCGTGTCCCGGCCCGTCGGCGTCTCGAGCCGATGAACCGCACAGAGCCGGTAGAAGGCGGCAGCGTGCTGGATCTCGTTCAGACCGTAGCAATGACGACGCCGGGACCGCGTTGCCGTCCGCGACTCGGAGCTCGCGCTGACGTCATGGTTCACGCTCGACGCGTCGCGGGGGTGCTCACCGCCCGTCACGTACAAGCGGGGGACCGCGTGGCAATCTGCGTCGAACGAAACGCGTGGTTGCCCGTGCTGACGCTGGGGGTTTGGGGGGCCGGCGCTGCCTACATCCCCGTCGACCCCGCCTACCCCGAGGCGAGGATCGCCGAGGTCTTGACGAGCAACCTAGAAGCCGCTTCACGCCCGCCGGCTTCGTCGCTGAGCGATGCGCCGGCGTTCTTCAGCAGCCCCGGAGTCGTGGAGGCGTGCCGCGAAGCGACGGCTTTCGACGTGGTGAAGAGTATCCAGCGTCGAAATCTGCTCGAGCTCGGGTGCGGCGCAGGCCGGATTGATGACATTTCGGCTGGCTCGCTCGTTCACCCGCGTAGACGCGATCATCTCGCGCCCGAGCTGAGCGACGCCGCGCGCGCGTCAGGGCTCGAAAAGGACGACGGGATTCGTTTCAGTGTCGGAGACGCGACCGCGATCACTGCTGCGCCCGCCACATACGACAACGTCCTCTTCGCCTACAACGGCATCGAGAGCATTCCGACCCACGAACAGCGTGTGCAGGCCCTCCGAGAAGTTCATCGCGTGCTCAAGCTCGGTGGGCGTTTCGTGTTCAGCACGAAGTCGCTTTTCACGCCCCTCTACCTGCTGGAAGGAGCGCTCAAGCCCAGGGTGAAGCGCGTGCTGCGTGTGTTCGGTGTGAGGTATCCGCGGGAGAGCATCCTGCCGTTCGGCGAGATCCTATGGAAGCGGGATGGGAAGGCCATCCGCTGCACACATCGAACCCGTTCCAGATGAAGCGCCATGCTGAGCGACAACTACATCTCCCCAGCGGGTGCATGTAGTTGACGTCGCGCAGCGCCTGCTCGGGCGGATGCGGTTCCGCGTCGTGTACTTCAACTCGGAAGATCGGATCGGACGCGGCCGTACCAGGCCCAGCGTCGTGGCCAACTTCGGCGCCTGGGATCACTTCTTCGTATGTGATCGCGTCTAGCGTGGAACACCAGTTGCACTCCGTCGCCATCATGCTTCCCAAGACCAACGGTGCTTCGAGCCGATCCTGGACCAGCGCGCTCCATGCCCTCGCGCCGCGGACGTTCTTCGTCCAGGTCATGTTGGCTGGGGGTGGCTACGACCGTCTCTGGCTAGCCCTGTGTGAGTTGGGGTTTCGCAGGTGCATCCGAGGCGAGAGCGGGCTTTTCCGTTTGCCGCAAGGCATCTTCAAGCTCCACTCGACCGACGACGCGGACGCGGCGATCCAGAGCGTGGTTTCGTCCATGAACGCGCTCCAGCTTGTTGGTCAGGTCGTCGCCTTTCGCGCCGACTCGATGTGCTGGGCTGGCCTCGAGCTCGACCACGACGCGTCGATTTCCGGCTTGATGGCGCGCTCGGAGGCTCGGCCAATGTGAGCGCACCGTGGCTGCGCAGTGTGACTGCGTCGGTCACTGCAAGCGCCGTGGTTCGGTCGTTGCATCGACCCGGGCGAACCCGCATCGAGGAGATTGCCATGGCTCATGAATCCGCTGTTACCTGTGTTCGCGCGTGCGAGGCATGCGCGACGGCGTGTGATCATTGTGCCAGCGCATGCCTCAGAGAAGACGAGGTAGCGGAGATGGCGGAGTGCATTCGCGTGGACATCGACTGCGCCGCAGTTTGCCGCATGGCAGCAGCGCTGATGGCTCGCGGGAGTAAGTTCGCAGTCGAATTCTGCGCCCTTTGCGCGAGGGTCTGTGACGCTTGCGCCGACGAATGCGAGCGGCACGAGGCCGAGCACTGCAAGGCATGCGCTGCCGCTTGTCGGCGGTGTGCGAATGAGTGCCGGGCCATGATCGAGCGCAGCGGGCAGTCGGCAACTACCGCACGCCAAGCGACCGAGTGAACCGAGACGGCCGGCTTCGGCAGGCGTGCCGTCGAAGGCTCGGCAGAGGCGGCTCGCGAACCGGCCAACCGGTTGTCGGGCGAGCAACTTCTGCTCACCCCTTGTCCCGGAAGTCCTCGGCCCGCAGCCCGTAGCGTCGGAGTAGCCGGTGGAAGCTCTCGCGTTCCATCGAGGCCCGCTCGGCCGCGCGAGTCACGTTGCCGCGGACGGCGCGGAGCAGCTCGACGAGGTACTCACGCGTCGCGCGGTGGCGCGTCTGCTCGATGGCCTCCCGAAAGGGCAAATCGATGGGTGGCGCCGGCGCCTCGGGCAGCTTGTCGACCCCTCCCATGTCCTCCGGATGCTCCGAGCTCTCGACGACCGCGCTCTCGGCCAACGCTTCGCGCGCCACTTCACTGCGGACGATGGCACCTTCCACCTCACGGAGAGCAGCCTCGTGATCAAACGGTTTCGTCAGGTACGAATAGGCGCCCTCCTGCATGGCCTGAACGGCCTGAGGAATCTCCCCATAGGCCGTCACGAGGATGACCTCGACGGTTGGGTGCCGGGCCTTCACCTCACGGAGCAAGGCGAGCCCGTCCATGCCCGGCATTCGTATGTCGGAGAGCACGACGGCGACCTCCTCCTTCGACAGGAGTTCAAGTGCCATTGCCCCCGAGCTGGCAGTGAGCACCTCCATACGACCCTCGAGCATCCTCTGGTAGAGCGAGAGAAAGTTCGGCTTGTCGTCGACGACGAGCACACGCGATCTGGTCATGAGCCGGAGGCTCCCGCTTCGGGCTGGGTTTCGGGCCAGGCAGCGACGACACGCGCACCGCCCAGCTGCGAGCGGTCGAAACGGAGTGAGCCGTCGAGCTGAGCGAGAACTGCTTGCACCACCGACAGGCCGAGCCCGACCCCGTCAGCTTTCGTCGTGAAGAAGGGGTCGAGCACGCGCTCGCGGAGCGGCTCGGGGATCCCCGGACCACTATCCTCCACGACGAGGCGGACCTCGCCGGCGGCGCGCGTAGCGCTGATGGCCACGTTTCCGCCACGTCCGGCTGCCTGCGCCGCGTTGCGGACGAGGTTGATCACGAGCCGTCGCAAGCGCCCCTCGTCGGCTCGCGTCACCAGGCCCGAGTCCGGAACTTCCTCACGGATGGTCACAGCTTCGAGCGACGGGAGCTGCCGAAGCCGCTTGGCCGCATCGCGGACGAGGACTGCGAGATCCACGTCGACCACATGCGCGGGTTGCGGGCGGGTCAAATCCAGCAGTCCCTGAACGATCTCCGCGGCGCGCGTCGCCTCCTCTTCGATGATCGCGAGCGACTCGGGCTCCTGGACGCCCGACTTTCGCATGAGCTTCACATAGCCGAGGATGATCCCCAGCGGGTTGTTGATCTCGTGCGCGATCCCCGCGGCAAGCTCGGCGACTGCCTGGTGGCGCTCGGTCCGGACGAGCTTGCCCTGAAGCGCCGCCAGATCCGAAGCCATCGTGTTGAACGAGTGGGCCAGCTGCGCGAACTCGCCCGCCCCGTCCGACGACACCCCCGCGCTGAGATCGCCCGCCCCCAGCTTCGCGGCGCCGGCGCGTAGGTCGCGCACGGCACGCACGATCCCGCGGACGATCGCGGTAGTCGCGATGCCGGCCAGGATAACGGAGATCCCCAGACAGACGAGCGCGGTCGAGCGGGCCCGCCCCCATGCCGCGGTGACGCGCGCGCGCGCGAGCCGAGCACGCTGGTCGTTGCGCGCGTGAAGCTCCTTGACCACCTGCGAAAAGGCGAAGACCTCCCCTTCCATCTGCTCGTGGAGCTCGAGGACGCGCTGCCGCTCCCCTTGGAGGACCGCAGAAATCGTAACCTCACGGAAGGTGCGGTCGCTCTCGCGCACCAGGCGCCCCATCTCGTCCGTCAGGGTCGCATCGGTGGAAGGACTGCGGTCCGCGACGGCATCGACGGCCGAGCGAGCAAGCTGCGCGACCTCCGAATAGTGCGCGACATGCGAGTCGTTTCCCGCGATGAGCGTGTGGGCCTGGTGGATATACTGCTCCCGCATAAGCACCGCTGCGCGGTCGGTCGCGCTTCGCGTGGCCTCGAGCTGTTCGACCTCCGCCTCGGCCTGCTCGATCTCGGCGAACGCGTGTAGGCACACGGCGGCCGTCCCAACAAAAAGGATGAGCAGGCCGGCGAACGAGGCCACAAGCCGGCCTGCGGGGGTCGCGTGCCAAGGCGTTCGGCGCGGGTCGATTCGAGACGAGGTCATGGGCCAGCGTGGCGGGGGGGACGACAGCTCCGATCGTAGCGTCGTCCGACAGTCTGCCGCGCTGCGTTCCGGTTCGCTAGTGACCGAGGAGGTCACATCCGCAAGCGCGCAGCTTGATTTGCGAGCTCAGCAGGTAGTTGGCCGGCCTGTGCGTGGAGGCTCAACGCTCGAGAGCTGACTCGAGCGTCGAGTAAAACTGGCTACCAGGCTGCGGAATCCCGTTCAACGTGGTCTCGATGACCATCGTGCGGGTGTCGATCACGATGTTGATCGGATACGTCGCGCCTTGGAACGAGCTGGCCAACTTGTACGACGGATCCACCACCGCTGGCCACGCCGTCCCGTACTTTTCCGTCCATGAAGTGAGGTGGGTTCCCTGCGCCGGATCGCCGACGATCGCGGTGTCGGCGAGGTAAAGGAGGAGCTCGGCGCCGAGTGGCGCGTACTTCGCATGTTCCACCGGAAGCACCTCGGCGCTCTCGTACTGACACGGCCCGCACCAGATGGCCGAGACGTTCAGCCACAGAGCCTTCGGCTTCGGTCCCTCGCCGTAGATGGACGAGGCCGGGTAGGCCTCATCTCCCGGGGGGTTGTAGAAGTCTGCCAGCTGCATGGGCTGGAGGGTGGTGC
>CALKVR010001000.1 GCA_938004815.1 uncultured Polyangiaceae bacterium
CCGCCGCCCGCGGGTGCGTGCGCGAAGCCGCCGGGGCCGCCGTACCCTTGCGGCGCGCCGTGAGCCGGCTGCGCCTGACCGTAGCCCGGCTGCTGCGGCTGCCCCCATCCCTGTTGCTGCGCCGGGCCGTAGCCCGGCCCGCCCCCGTAAGGTCCGCCCTGGTTCATGCCCGGGAACGTATCAGCGGTACCCGCGTCACGTCATGCCCTGACCGCCGCACGTATACGTCAACTGCGACGGACGTAGTTGGACACGATGCCCAGAAACGCCCGCGCGATCGCGGTGTCGATCGGCTGTACGAAAGCGACCTCTTTCTCGGCGAGCGCGATCTGCGCAGGCGGGATCGAGGCGCCGAAGCCGAACGTCGTGAGGAGGTTCGCCCACTGCGCGAGCTCGGAGAGGTGGCGCAACGAGTCGGCGCCGGCTTGCGCCTTCTCGTTGGTGGCGTAGGTGAGCGCGCCAGCGAAATTGAGGCCGGGCGCGAGAAAGTTACCGAGCACGCGGAGCGCGCGCAGCCCCGACAGGAACGGGAACGTGGCCGCCGCCGCCTCGAGGACGGGCTCGGCCGCGGACCCGGTCGGCCCCGGGTCGAACGCTGGCTTCTGCTCCGGCGTGGCCGGCGCGGCCTGCACCACGGCGCCGAAGTCGCCGGCCGCGACGAACGACGAGCCGGGCGTCTCGCCGAGCTTGATCATCCAGTCCGGCACGCTCCGCGAGAAGCGGTTGTAACGCAGCCGGTCGAGGGCGCGGCGCATGCCCGTCTCGTTCCCCGACAGGAGCGTGTTCGGCGTGAGGAGGACGAACCCGATGTTGCCGACGGTGTACAGATCGAATTGTCCGTAGCGGCTCTTGACCATCGGCAAGCCGGACGGCGCCGCCACGCGCGCGTCGGCCGCGGCGCGGATCGCCTCGACGTCGAAGCGCCCCTGCGTCACCGCGCAGAAGTCGACGCCTTGCATCGCGTAGACGCCGAGCATCGAGCGCGTGGTGTCGCGAGCCGGCACGAACCCCGCCTGAGGCCCGAGGGGGACGAGCGACTGCACGAGCGAAGAGATGTCGGACCCGATCGGGGTCTGGAACAACGCGACGAGGTCGACCTGCCCGAAGAGCAGCACCCCGGAAGGCAGGAGCGCGATGGGGTCCTTGTCGATCACGGATGGATCGATATCGACGCCGCCGATGGGGACGAGCGACGGCCCGCTCGAGCAACCGAGGCCGAACGCGCCGGCGCTCGCGCCCCAAGAACAAAGCGCTGCGAGCTCGAGGAGCGCGCGCCGTCGCATCAGCGCGATGCGCTCGAAGAGGGAGGCGAGACGTCGGCGGCGTCGAGCGGAAACGAGCCGACGATCTTCAGGAGCCGCGCCCGTTGCTTCACCCCCTCGAGCGCGGCCACGACGGGCCGATCGGTCACGTGGCCCGAGACCTCGACGTAGAACACGTACTCCCAGCCGTCGCCGCCGGGGACGGCGCGCGACTGGATGCGCCGGAGGTTGCAGTTCTTCTCTTTGAACGCCTGGAGCACGTCGTAGAGCGCACCGGGCCGATCGTGCACGCCGAAGATGAGCGCCGTCGCGTCGGCGCCGGTGCGCGCCATCGGCAAGCGCGAGACGACGCCGTAGCGGATGCGCATCTCACCCTCGTCGGCGACGTTCTCGGCGACGGTTCGAAGCTCGTGCGCGGTGACGAGGCGCGCGGGGATCACCGCCGCCGCGCCGTGGTTCTCGGCCGCGAGCTCGGCGGCCATGACGGCGCTGCGCACGTGCAGGACGGTCGCCTTCGGGTAGTTCTGCCCGAGCCAGGCCTCGCAGAGCGCGTGGTGGATGGTGCTGGCGTAGACGCGCTCGACGTCGGAGCCGTTGCCGGTCTTGTTCACGAGCGCGAGCGTGTGCGTGACCTCGCGCTCGCCGACGAGCTTGAGGTCGAGCGACGCGATGGCCTGGATCGTCGCAAACGCCAGCCCGTCGCGGAGCGTCTCGTAGGTGACCACCGCGTAGTCGACCTGCGAGCGGGCCACCTCTTCGAGCGCCTTTTCTGGCGTCTCGGCGCGGAGCAGCTCGGCGCGCGGCCCGAAGTGGAGCCCGGCGGCCAGGAACGGGAAGCCGCCCTCGGGGCCGACGCAAGCGACGCGGGGCGCGACCTCGTAGACGCGGCAAGCCGCGTCTATGGCGGCAAAGATAGGGCGGATGGCGGCGGCGGACAGCGGAGCGGTCGCGCCCTGCTCGAGCGAACGCATCCGCTCGGGGTCGGTGATCGGCGACAGCTTGGCCGCGTCGCTCCGCAGCCCCACCAGGTCTTGCACGATGCGCGCGCGCTTCTCGATCGCGCGCAGGATGTCGCGATCGGTCTCGTGAAGACGCTTCGTGATCTCCTCGACCTTGTCGCGCTGGGTCATCGTACCGCCGAACCTAGCAGGCTGCCGAACCGCGGGGGCTTCGAAAAACCGGCGCGTGTCGGCCGCGATCGCTCAGGTGCCGCCCGACGTGACTTTGTTGTTCGTGTGGGTCGTGGTCGTGGTCGTCGCCGTCGTCGTCGTCGTCGTGGTCACGTTGCCCGACGTCGACGACGTCGTCGTCGACGGCTCGCTGGCGGTCGACTCGGACCCGGTGGACGCCTTGCTGTTGCTGGAGCCCGAGTAGAGGTCGGAGTACCAGCCGCCGCCCTTCAGGATGAACCCGGTTCCGCGCGAGATCTGGCGCTTGGCCGCCGCTGCCTTGCAGGCGGGGCAGTCGGTGAGCGGGTCGGCCTTGATCGACTGCTCGGCTTCCCATTCGTGTCCACAACTACTGCACAGATACTCGTAGGTCGGCATCTCGTCGCACCAATAAGCCTAGGTATACCAGCGTCAAGAGGCCGAAGCCCACCCGCGTCGCCTCGCCCCGGGTTGCGGCGAGCCCGGTTCGGGGCCATTTGCGTGAGGCCGGTTTTCCACAGTCACCTGTGGAGTCGCCGGAGACCTGCGCGCTTGTCAAGACTTGAACGCGCGTACCTTCTCCGGTACTCCCTGATGACCCTACGTGCCATGGCATGACATGACGTGAATGGGCGTCGTCATCGCCGGCACACGAGAGACCTCCGCCACCATGCACATCAAGAAGCTCGAGATTTGCGGCTTCAAGTCGTTCGTCGATCGGACCGTCATCCACTTCGACCACGATATCGTCGGCATCGTCGGGCCGAACGGCTGCGGCAAGTCGAACATCGTCGACGCGATCCGCTGGTGCATGGGCGAGCAGAGCGCGCGGCACCTCCGCGGCCGATCGATGAGCGACGTCATCTTCGCGGGGTCGGCCTCTCGCGGCCCCCACGGCATGGCCGAGGTCACCATCACCTACGACAACTCCGACAAGGCGGCGGCCCAAGAGCTGCCGCTCGAGTACCGCGATTGGGCCGATATCGCGGTGACGCGCAGGCTCTACCGCGACGGCACGAGCGAGTACCTGATCAACAAGACGCAGGTTCGGCTGAAGGACATCACCGATCTGTTCCTCGGCACCGGCGTCGGGTCGAAGGCCTACTCGATCATCGAGCAGGGCAAGGTCGGCCTCATCGTCTCGGCCCGGCCCGAGGACCGGCGCATGCTCATCGAAGAGGCGGCCGGCATCACGAAGTACAAAGCGCGAAAGAAGCAGGCCGAGTCGAAGATGGATCAGACGCGGCAGAACCTGCTCCGCGTCGGCGACATCGTGAGCGAGATCGAGCGCAGCCTCGCGTCGCTGAAGCGCCAGGCCGCCAAGGCCGAGCGGTACATCGCCCACAAGAAAGAGCTCGAAGATCTCGTCCTGTGGGAGGCCTCGCATCGGCTGCTCGAGATCATCGTCCGTACGCAGGTCGAAGAGTCGGCCCGGGTCGCGCGCGCCGAGGACGCGGAGCGCGTCAAGGCGACGCTCGGCGTGCGTGAGGCCGAGCTCGAGGTGGTGCGCCAGAGCTCGCTCGAAGCCGAGGACCACGCCGAGCGCGCGCAGACCGAGAGCTTCCGCGCGACCAACCAGGTGCGCACCCACGAGGGCGAGATCGACCGGAGCCGCGAGCGCTTCTTCTCGTTCGAAGAGCGCCGCGCGGCCGACGCCCGTGAAGAGGCCGAGCTGAGCGAGCGCTTGGTCGGTCTGCGGACCGAGCTCGACGCTCTCCTCGTCGCCCTCGAAACCGCCGCCGAAGAAGAGGCGCGCGGCGCCGAGGCGGCCCGGGTCGAGGGCGAGAAGTACGACGATCTGAAGCGCGAGGCCGACGCCGCCGACGCCGCGCTCGCCGATCTGCGCGCTCGCGCCGCCAAGCTTCAGGCCGCCGTCGCCGGCGCCGAGGCCACGCTGCGCGGCTTCGAGGATCGGCGCGCCGACATGGAGCTGCGCCACGGCAAGATCGAGGACGAGCAACGTCGCCTCGAGCTCGAGGCCGCCGAGCACCGCGCCCACGCAGAAGAGAACGCGCGCGCGCTCGAAGCCCACCGGCTCGAAAAGGACGCGAGCGTCAGCCGCCGCGACGCCCTCGGCGAAGAGCTCCGCACCCTCCGTGAAGACGCCGTGTTCCACGAGCACGCCCTCGACGCAAAGAAGGCCGAGGTGTCGCGGGTCCGCGGTCGGCTCCGCGCGCTCGAAGAGATCCACGACCGCCTCGAGGGCGTGGGCCAGGGCGCCAAGACGCTCGTGCAGGCCGGCGACGCCACCGTCCTGGGCCTCCTGGGCGATCGCTTCGAGGTCCCCGCCGAGCTGACGGCCGCGTTCGCGGGCGCGCTCGGCGAGCGCGTCGAGTGGGTCGTCGTCGCCGACGCCGAGGGGGGTCGCGGCCTCGCCAAGATGCTCGCCGACAGCGCGAGCGGTCGCGCCGGCCTCGTGCCCCTCCACCCGCGCTACGTCGCCGGCGCGGCGCGGTTGCCCGAGGGCGCCGCCGGTGTCCGCGGCTTCCTCCTCGATCACGTCGCGTTCGACGCCGGCGACGACGCCCTCGCGCGCGCGGTCCTCGGCGACGTCCTCTGGGTCGACGACGACGACGCGGCCGTCGCAGCCTTCGCGGCCGGCTTCACGGGCCGAGCCGTCACGTCGCAGGGTACGCTCTACGCGCCCGACGGCACGATCGTCGGCGGCTCG
>CALKVR010001001.1 GCA_938004815.1 uncultured Polyangiaceae bacterium
GCTGCACGCCGGGGTCCGCCACAAGAACGTCGTCTCGTTCCTCGATTTCGGCACGTACGCGGGCGAGCCGTACATCGTCATGGAGCTCATCGAGGGCGTCGACCTCTCGCGGATCACCCGGCGCGCGTCGGCCGAGGGTCGCGAGCTGTCGGTGGGGATGAGCGTGTACGTCGCGCGCGAGCTCTGCGCTGCGCTCGGGTGCGTTCACGGCGCCGGCCAAGACGGTACGGACCGCGCGCGCGTCGTTCATCGCGACGTGACCCCGACGAACGTGCTCATTTCGGGCCGCGGCGAGGTCAAGCTCGCCGACTTCGGCATCGCTCGCTTTCTGGGCCGCGACCCGAGCATCGCGCTCAAAGGAAAGTACGCGTACCTGGCCCCCGAGCAGGTCTCGGGCGACGACTTCGACCACCGCGCCGACCTGTTCGCGGTGGGGGTCGTCCTGTCCGAGCTCTTGCTGGGGGGCCCTCTCTTTCCCGGCGCGGGGCAGCTGGCGGTGCTACTCGCCATCCGCGACGCGCGCATCGATCGCCTCCGCGCGATCAAGGACCGCCTGCCGCCCGGGCTCTTCGACGTCCTCGAGCGCGCGCTCGCGCGGGTGCCCGACGACCGCTACCCGTCGGCGTTCGAGCTCTCGCTCGCCCTCGCACCGTACGAGCTGCCCTCGCGCGGGGCTGCGCGCGCCGAGCTGACGGGCTGGGTGGCTTACGCGGCCGACTCGGCCTCGGCGGCCAAGAGCCTCGAGGGCGCGCTCCTCGAGACCCGCGCCCTCGCCGCCGAAGCGCGGCGCGCCGCCGAGCCCGGTGAGCCGGTCGTCTCCCCCGAGCACGCGCGCCACGCTGCCCGAGGAGCCCGTCGGGTGCAGGTTGCGCCGCATGAACGGCGCGCCACGCGATATCGGCCTGCCCAAGGTGATCGAGATGCTCGTCACCGGCCAGCTGTCCGGGCAAGACGAGGTCGACCTCGGCGACGGTTTTCACGCGATCGCGCGCATCGCCATGCTGTCGCGCTATCTCGCGCCGAACACCGCGACGACCAAGCGCGTCGAGGGCCCCGGCATCCCCGACTTCGTCGGCGAGGTCTCGAGCCCGGGCCTGACCGAGGCGCTCGCATGGATCGCGCGCCGCAGAGAGACGGGCGTCCTCTTCGCGGAGCAGGGGGCGGTGGACAAGCCCCGGACCGAGCTCTACTTCACCGAGGGTCGCCTCATGCTCGCGACGTCGAGCGAGCCGAGCACGCTCCTCGGCGAGCAGCTCGTATCGCTCGGCGTGATCGATCGGCCCGAGCTCGACCTCGCAGTGCTGGTCATGCACCGCTACAACGGGCAGCTCGGCGACACCCTGATCGCGCTCGGCTTGGCCGAGCCGCTCGAGGTGTTCCAGGCCATCAAGAGCCAGGGCCGCGACCGCGTCGCCGCGCTGTTCCAGTGGCCGGGCGGCCAGACGACGTTCTACCGAGGCGTCGAGCCGGCGAGGAACGACTTCCGCCTCGACCTCGACGTTCCGGGCCTGCTCCTGCACGCCCTCGGCAGAAGCGAGAGCGACGACGCGATCGGCGCGCGCTGGCGCGAGCGCGAACACGAGACCTGGGCCGCCGTCCGGCCCCTGCCCGACTGGACGCGCAATCAACCTTGGCCCGCGCCGATCCTCAAGACGCTCAAGGCTCTGGGCAGCGGTCGGACGGTCGGGGACCTCGTGGGCGCCGTCGTGGGCGCCGCGCAAACCACGACGGGGACGCGCAGCCTTTGCGCCGCCGACGTCCTCCGCGCCCTCGTCGTGGCCGATGCCCTGGGCTTGGCGGTGCTCGTTCGGGCGTGATCCACGCTCCGCGAGGGCCTCGTCGGGGCCTGGCATCGCGGGTGCAAGTGACGCAACGCAATGACACCGGCGATCAAGCGTGAACGCGTCCGAACCACCTCCGACGGCGAGCCCTCGACGCCCGACACCCTGACGACCGGCGAGATGGCGCGGCTCTCGAAGACGACGCTTCGAACGGTCCGGTTCTACGAAGAGGCCGGCATCCTGGCTCCCATCGGCCGTACCGAGGGCGGGCACCGCGTGTTCGAGCGCGCGCAGCTCGAGCGCCTCCTCCTCGTCGCCGACATGCGCGAAGCGGGGCTGTCGCTCGAGGACATCCGGGCGCTGCTCGAGACGAAGGCGAGCGCCCGATCGGGCGGCGCGGCCGCGTCTGCCGCGATCCAGATCCTGAAGGATCACGTCGAAGGGCTGCGGCAGAAGGCGGAGGTGATCCGCCGCCTCACCGCCGACCTCGAGGCGACCGTGACGGCGGCAGAAGCCTGCCTCGGCTGTCACGACACGACGTTCCCCGACGGCTGCAAGGCCTGCGGGCGGGGAGCGCTCGCGGCGGCGCAACCGCGGGCGATGCGGGTGTTGTGGTCGCTGACCAAGTAGACTGCCGGGCATGCCCGACCGGCAGCGCGCGGCGCGCGCCATCGAAGAGTTTCTCCGCGCCCTCGACTACGAGATCAAAGACGAGCTCGCCGAGACGGGCGCGCGCGTCGCCGATGCCTGGTTGGACGAGCTCGTCGCAGGCGAGCGCGTGGACGCGGCCAAGCTCATCGAGCGTGGCGCGATCGATCTCGGGCCAGGCCCGCACGGCGCGGTCGTCCTCCGCGACGTCCGCGTGGCGACGATGTGCCCGCACCACCTGCTGCCCGCCCACGGCCGCGCCACAGTCGGCTATTTGCCCGGGCGCCGGGTGGCGGGCATCGGCGTCATCGCCCAGGTCGTCGACGCGCTCGCTCGGCGGCTGACCTTGCAAGAGACGCTCGGCCGTGAGGTCGCGCGCGTGATGCAGGACGGCCTCTTCGCCGAGGGCGCCTTTTGCCGGTTGGCCTTGACCCACACCTGCTTCACGACGCGGGGCGAGAACCAGCACGGCGCGGTGGTCGAGACGCTCGCGCTCCTCGGGCGGTTCGACGGCGATCTGCGCAGCATGGCCCTCGCCCTCTCGAGCGGTCACGCGCCATGAGCGAAGTTTCGCGGGTGGCGGTGGTGACAGGCGCCGGCCGCGGGATCGGCCGCGCGAGCGCCCTCGCCCTCGCACGCCGCGGGCTGGCGGTCGCGCTGGTCGGCAGGACCCGCGAGAGCCTCGACGTCACCGCGCTGATGGTCGAGAGCGCCGGCGCGAGCGCGGCCGCGTTCGTGTGCGACGTCGCCGACGAAGCGGCGGTCGAGTCCGCCGCTCTCGCAGTGCTCGACCGGCTCGGGGCGCCCGATGTGGTCGTGAACGCGGCCGGCATCGTCCACCGGGGGCCGCGCGTCGAGCAAACGCCGGTGGCGTCGTGGGATCAGGTCGTGGCGGTGAACCTGCGCGGGCCGTTCCTGATCGCGCGCGCGTTCTTGCCATCGATGCTCGCGGCGGGTCGAGGCCGGTTCGTCCACGTCGCCAGCATCTCGTCGACCATCGGGTGTCCCAACAATGCCTCCTACGCGGCCTCCAAGTGGGGGCTCGTAGGGCTCTCGAAGAGCCTGGCCGAAGAGCTGCGCGGCACCGGCCTCGCGTCGACCGCCATCCTTCCCGGTTCGGTCGACACCGAAATGCTGCGCGGCAGCGGGTTCGACCCGCAGATGACGCCCGACGACGTCGCGTCCACGATCACCTACCTGGCGCTCGACGCCCCGCTCGCGATCAACGGGTCGGCGGTCGAGGTGTTCGGCCCCTGAGCGCGCCGCCTGCTACATTTCGGTCGTGCCCGCCATGACGGCAGAGGAGCGGGCGGCCGCGATGATCGGCCGCGTGCTCTCGGACCGATACCGCATCGACGCGATCATCGCGTCGGGGTCGATGGGCGCGGTCTACCGCGGCTACCACGTCAAGACGCGCAAAGAGGTGGCGCTCAAGATCCTCCACCCGGAGACCGAGAACTTTCCCGATCTCGTGGCGCGGTTCGAGCGCGAGGCCGTCGCGGGCGCCCACATCGAGCACCCCAACGTCGCGTCCGCGAGCGACATGGGCAACTTCGACCAAGGCTCGTACTTCTTGGTGCTCGAGTACGTGCGCGGCCGCACGCTGCGCGAGCTGCTCGACCGAGAGGCGCCCCTCCGCCCGTCGCGCGCCCTCGCCCTCGCCCGTCAGATCGCGGCCGGCCTGGGCGCCGCCCACGCGCGCGGGATCGTTCACCGCGATCTGAAGCCGCTCAACGTCATGGTGACGAACGGGCCGAACGAGCAGGTCAAGATCATCGATTTTGGTCTCGCCCGTATCAGCGTCGATCACGTCGCCCCGATGGAGGGCGAAGCCGAGAGCGCGCGCGTCAGCCAACCGGGTGTGGTGTTCGGAACGGTGGCCTACATGGCGCCCGAGGTCACGGGCGGGATGGACGCGGTCGACCGGCCGAGCGACCTCTACGCGCTGGGGCTCATCTTGTACGAGATGCTGACCGCGATGCACCCGTTCGAGCACGGCGCATTTCACGAGGTCATCGCGCAGCACCGCGACAAGCCGCCACCTTCGCTCCGCGAGCGCAACCGCGCCGTCGCGGTGCCACCCGCGATCGAAGCCATCGTGATGCGCCTCTTGGAGAAAGATCCGGCGCAGCGCTACGCCGACGTCGACGCGCTCATCGAGGCGCTCGACGCCGTCGCGCCCGGGCTGGACGAGGCGTCGAGCCCGCGCGCGTTCACGAGCCGCGCCGCCGCGGCTGCGCCCCAGGTCAGGCGCAGCCAGGCCATGGTCGTGGTCGGCGGGGCGCTCGCGTTGGCGGTGGTGATCTTGGTCGTCGCGCTCGTGCGATCGGGGGCCGAAGAGAAGACGGCGGCGAGCGCGGCCGAGCCCGCGCCATCCGCGAGCGAGGCCCCGCCGCAAGAGCCGCCCAAGAAGGACCTGGCGGCCGAGCTCCGCGCCGACCTCGTCCGCGTCGCGGCGAGCCCCGGCGACCCCGAAGCCGCGTCTATCCTCGTGGCGCTGGCAGACGCCGACCCCAAGGCGCTCGGCGACGCCTCGCTGCGATCCGCAGCCACGACGGTCGCGATCGCGGTCGGAGACGGCGGCGGCGACGAAGCCACGCAAGCCTTCTACGTGCTCGCTTACCGCTTCGGCGCCGAGGGCCTCGACGTGCTGTACGACGTCTCGACGAAGTCGGACCACCCTCGGGCCGCGCGGCGCGCCGGCGCGATCCTCGAGGTGCAGGTGCGCACGGGCAGGCCGTCGGCGGCGCTTCGCATCGCCCTCGAGATCAAGAAGGCTCCGTGCAAGCAGAAGCCGCTCTTGTTCTCGCGCGCCGCGAGCGAAGGCGACGCTCGAGTGCTCGCACTCCTCGAAGAGCTGCGACCGCCGGCGTGCGACCCCGACGGCGGCGCGTGCTGTTTCCGCCGCCACATCGGGCTGGAAAAGACGATCGACGCCCTCAAAGAGCGCGCGTCGCTCCCGCCTCACCAGAGGTGAAGGGGGCCGTCAGAAGATCCAGACGTGGCGCCGCGCGCGACGGGCCGACGCGCCCGCGGGCTGGTCGACTACTTTGTGTCGCGGATCGACGGCGGTGCCGACGACGGGCTCGGTGAACGGGATCGTAGCCGACGCCGAGGACATCGTCGGCGCGAGACCGAAGTCGATGACGGCGGTGGCGGTGGTGGTCGCCCCCGAGACGTCGACCTCGACCGCGCACGGGAACGGCCCGCTCGGATCGGCCGCTTGCGTGACCGTCACGAGCAAGTTGCCGCCCCCCTGGTCCTCGGTCGTGACCGTGAACGACGGGTACGTCGGCTCGCCCGTACCGAAGACCCAAGCGTCGAAGTACGGCTGCAGATCTTCGCCGCTCTCTGCCTCGAGGGCGGCTTGCAGATCGGCGACCGAGCCCGAGCCACCGTCCTGTAGGAAACGCGCGATACCGCCGAGCACCGCGGTCCGGCCGATGAGCGGCTCGAGCTGAACGAAGAGCAACATCGGCCCCGGGCCGTACACGTCACCGTAGAAGACGGGCACCGCGGGCGGCGGCTCGTCG
>CALKVR010001002.1 GCA_938004815.1 uncultured Polyangiaceae bacterium
GGTTCAACACCGCGCCGCTGCACGGGGTGATGCTGCATTTCCTCGGCGCCACGATCGCCACATTGCTGTTCGGCGCCGCGGCCGCGTGCTGGGTGATGGCGCTGGTGAGCGTGGCGGGCGTGCTGCTGGGCGCGTCCTGGTACGGATGGGCGGCGGACGTGCTCGTCACCGGGATGCTGCCGGTCGCGGTGAGCGTCGCCGCCTGTGGCTCGGGCCACACAAGCGGCGACTGCGGTACGTCGAGCGCGACCGCAAAGACCGCGCCCGGGGCGGCGGCGTCGGTCATGCCGCGAAAGACCAGCGAGCACGACGCGCGGTCGGTGTCGATCACGACCATGTCCAGCATCATCTGGACCGGCGCCAGAGCGCCCCCTGGCAGATGCACGCGCGTGACCGCGCGCACGCCCGGCAAGCGCGACTGGATCCTGGCTGCCAGGGGGTGCATCCCGTCGAGGACGAGCCACTCGTCGCCCGCCAGAAACGGCGCTCGCTGGTCGGGCGGTGAAGCGTGAAAGAACGCGAAGGGAAAGCCCTCGGGGATCTCGAGGTCGAGCCCGTCGAGCTGCCGGCGCGGCGTCTGGCCGGCGAGGCGCGAGCGAAGCGGCCAGTACCGGCCGATCGGACCGTAGCCCCCAGGGATCGTCGCGCCTCGCGGATCGATCACGTTCGGCAGCCCCGATGCCCCCGCTGCGCTCGGATCGAGGCCGACGGGGTTGGCCTCGACGCCCACGCCGCCGAACGCTCGCTCCCATACGAGAGGCATCGACGAGAACGGGCGGACGCGATCGGGCTCGCTCACGGTTCGGTCGCCGTAGACGTAGAGCGTCTTGTACAGGATGGAGGCGCCGCCGCGGTGGATGCCCAGACCGACGACGCGCGTCGTACCTGGGTTACCGAAAGGCTGAAACGCGCTGCCAGTCAGGATCACGTCGGTCGCGAGCAGGCGGGGGGCGATCTCGCTCGCGCGGCGAACGCTGCGAAGCGGGGCGCTGTCGTAGTGCTCGTCGGCGGTCAGAATCGGCTCGGGCGGGAGCAGGATGGCCGGCGAGCCCTCGATCAACCGCAGCACCACCTTGGCGACGACCGTCGCGAACGACCGCTCTCCATAGCGAAAGCGCAGGGTGAGCGCGGAGACCCGATCGTCGTGTGCGGTGAGGAAGCCGCCGGGGCCGGCGAGGTCGAACGGTGACGCCTGCTGCGTCACGACCGCGGGCCCTCGGCCGTGAGCCAGGCCCGGGCCTCGGTGAGGAGCGCGAGCGCCGCGCTGCGATCGCCCCGCGCGAGCGCGGCGTAGCCGCCGCGCCGCTTCTCGTCTGCCAACATCGGCCCCGCGCCCGGCTCGCGCCACCGGCCGGCCTCGGCGAGCGCGCGGGCGGCCGCGTCGGAGCGCCCGACGCGAGAGAGCGCGGCGGCGATATCGACGAGTGGCCGATGAGGGACCGAAGCCGTTCGACAGAGCGCTTGATCGATCAGGGTCGCCGCGGCCCCTTGCGTCGCCGGCGGCGCGCGGAGCAGCGCGCGGTGCGCCGCCACCCACAGCGCCGGAGGCAGCGAGACATCGGGGCCGATGGCGGCGAGGGCCTGACCGAAGAGCCGCTCTGCCGCCTCGCCGTCATCGCGGTCGACCGCGCTGACCGCGTCGACGCCGGTCCAAGCGAGCACCTCGTCCGCCGAACGGCCGAGCGGTCGAGAAGCCGCGCCGTGGAGCTCTCCATCGGCGCGCGCGTGAGCGAGACCGCGCGCCACCTCGGCCGATGTCGCCGAGAGTCCGGCGATCGCCGCCTCGAGCTTGGGCTCGACGTCGGCAGGTGAAGCGCGAAGAGCCGCGATCACCCGCACCCAGGCCGGCAGCTGGGCGAGCACGATCTTACGCGTCGTCTCGTTGGGCCAGTGTTTGAGCGTCGCGGCGATCCGATCGATCTCGATGGCATCGAGCCTCGTGAACAGCGCGGAGAAGTGTCGCGCCGCGACGGCGACGGCCTCGACCTGGAGCGGGCCCTCGTGGCGCCGCGCGATCTCTTCGAGAGCCGAGAGCGCCGCGCCCCGGTGGAAACGGTGCACCGAAAACAGACGCGCCCGCAAGAGCGTGATCCGCTCCGTCGGCCGCGCCAGATCGAGGCTGGCCGCCTCACCCAGCGCCGCGAGCTCGGCCCGCGAGAGCACTGCGGCCGGATCGCTCGCGGCGCGAGCGAAGAGCGTGGTGAGCAGGTGCGCCGACGCGTGCGTGGCGACCGCGGCGTCGCCGTCGCGCTGGGCACGGGCGACCAGCGCCCGCCACCCGTCGACGCGCCAGGGCGCGGGCGGACCGCCGAGCTGCTCCTCGGCGCGGAGCCTGACGTACGAGGCGCGCGGCGCGCGCGACCGCTCTTCTTCTGCCGCCGCGAGCCGCATGGCGAGGCCCGCCTTGTTCCGGAGGAGCAGGCGGCAAGCGTACGGTGTCGCGCTCTGGGGAGCCTCACGCGCGGTTCGCCAGACGTCGCTGACGGCGGCGATCTCGGCGTCGTCGTCGAGGGCCACCGCGCAGCGCAGCGCGCCGAGCGCGGCCTTGGCGCGGATCTCGGGCGGCCCGGCGTAGAGCCGCTTGTACGACGCGAGCGCCACGTAGGGGCCGACGCTCGCTTCGAGCCCCTCGGCCGCGCGGAGCCCGACGTCGTCGAAGAAGCTCACCGGGAGCCACCCCCGCCGCGCTCGGTGACGAGGCCGAGCGACGGAAGCCGCTCGAGGGCCGCTTCGATCCGCTCGAGCTCGGCGCTCGCTTGCTCGATCTTGCGGCGGGCGTCGGCCGGATCGCCGAGGTCGCCGGTCTCGAGCGGCGCGATCGAGCGGTCGACCTTGCTGCGGAGCGCGTCGAGCAGACGGTCACGCTCGGCGGTCTGGAGCGGCCCGACCTCGGTCGAGGTCGACACGACGAAGTCGAGCAGCTCGCGCTCGACGCGCGTGCGCCAGCGCGAAACGCCGGCCAGGCGCTGCTGTACGTAGGCCGGATCGTCGAGCCGACGGGTCGCGAACTCTTCTTGCACCGCGGTCTCGTAGAGGGCCTGCACCTCGCTGCACGCGCGGCGCCAAGCGGGGGCGTCGACCGCCTCGTAGGCGCGCGTCGCGCGCTCTTCGACGTCGCGGATGCGCTCCTCCCACGCTGCGCGGTCGAGGCCGACGAGCACGCCCGACGTGCGGTACACGACGCGGCGCAGAGCATCGAGCTCGGACTCGAAGTGGTGGAGCGGGGGCTGGAGCGGGTCGCCCGGATCACCGGCGTACTCGTCGAGGAGGCGCCGCAGGTTGGCGCAGAGCGCCGAGAGCTTCGCGGGGTCGGTGTAGAGCACCTCACGGATGCCGGCGATGAGGTGGTCGGCGTCGCGGCGGAACACCTCGCCCATGCCACCCCAGAGGTTCTTTCGCACGCGGTCCGCCTCGGCGAGCAGCTCTTCGATCGCGCCCGCGCTCGCGATCTCGATCTCGGGAGCGGGCTCGACGGTGGCCCAGAGCTCTTGCTGTCCGACGAGCGCGCGTGCCTCGATCCGCATCGCCTCGTCGCACTTCAGGGTCAGCTCGACGGCGGCGCCGATCGGCGTCTCGCGCGCCACCGTGAGGGCGAGGGTCTTGATCGGCAAGCGCCCCTGGAGGAGGCGCAGGACGACGGTGCCGCTCTGGTCTGCGGTGAAGAACGTGTGCTTGGTCTCGGCAGGCAGGCCGGTGCCGCGGTCGAGCAGGATCTTGCGCTCGCGCCGGCCGGCCTTCACCACCTCGAGGCCGATGTCCTTGGCGATCACGCTGGCGCGGCTCAACGCGCTCGCGCGAGGCCGCACCTCGCCCCGGTAGACGACGAAGGGGATGCTCGCGAGCGGCCCCGACCCGCCGCGGACCTCGAGCGCGAGCTCGGCGTCGGCGTCTCCGGCGGGCGTGACGTCGAGGCGAACGGGCGACTTACCGTCGGCGGGCAGCTCGGCCTGCGCAATCGTCGTTTCCGCCTGGACGACGCCGACCGAAGCCGCTCCGGCGGGCGCATCGTCGACGCGAACCCCGAGCCGGATCTTGTTCGTCGCCGTAACCAGCGGAGAGGTGAACGTGACGCGTGCGGCTGGCGACGTCGTGGCGATCGTGAGCCCCCCGATCTGTGCTGCGTGCACGGCCGCCCCGAGCGCCACGATCGTGTCGACGTCGTCGGCGAGCGGCTCGCGGTTCTTGCTTGCGGAAGACAGCGCCTCGGTGACGCGCTGGCCGACGAGCGGTACGCGGGTCGAGCCGCCGACGAGGATCACGTGGTCGATCGCGTCGAGCCCCACGTCGGCCGTCTCTTTGCTGCGCTCGAGGGCACGGGTCGCGCACACGATCGTCCGCTCGACGAGGTCTTCGATGGCGCGCTCGTAGTCGGCCCGCCCGACCTCGGCTTCGAACGACACCGACTCGCCGCCCTGGTCCTCGAACAGGTCTTGCTTGGACACGTTGACGACCTCGCTCGTCGAGAGGCTCTCCTTGATCTCCTGGGCGAGGTGCACGAGCCGATCGAAGCGGTGTCGGTCGTCGGGGTTGTCGCGCGGGTCGAGATCGAGCTGGTAGCCCTTGGCGACGAGGTCTTTGCGCAGCTTCTCCGCGAAGCGGCGGTCGAAGTCGTCGCCGCCGAGGAAGTTGTCGCCGTCGATGGCGAGGACCTGGTACTCACCGGCGACGCAGCGCAGGATCGACACGTCGAACGTGCCGCCGCCCAGGTCGTAGACGAGGAAGTTCCCGCCTTCGATTTTGTTCTTCCACGTGTGGTAGATGGCGGCGGCCGTCGGCTCTTGCAGGATGCCGACCACGTTCAAGCCCGCGAGGTCGCCGGCCGCGCGCGTGGCCTCGACCTGGGGCGCGTCGAAATAGGCAGGGACCGTGATCACCGCTCGATCGACCCGCGTCTCCACGCCCTCGCTCGCCTTCTCGGCGAGGAACGACGCCATCGACGCGCGGAGCTCGGCGAGGATCTTGCCCGAGATCTCGTCGGGGCCGAGCTCGTGCGGGCCCAGCGGGATCTTCACGCGCTGGCCCATGCGCCGCTTGATCGACTCTATCGGCGCGGGGTCTTTACCGCGTCGCGCGCGCGCCGCTCGCCCCACCAGCCACGCGCGCTTCGCCGGGTCCCAGGCCACCGCCGATGGCACCGTCTTGCGGCCGAAGCGATCGGCGTAGACGAGGATCTCGCGTTCGGACGGCACGAGCATCGCGATCTCCGAGTTGGTGGTACCGAGATCGATTCCGACGGCGCGATCGAGGATGATCATCGACTGTCTTCCTGCAGCAAGGGGTCGTCGTGGATGGAGAGAATCGGGGCGGGCCGGTCGCCCGGCAGGGGGGAGAGGCTGGGCATGAGGCCCGCGAGCGGGAGCTTATCGAGGAGCGACGGCGGGGGCTCCGCGCCTGCGCCGACCGTGAGGCGGGGCGGCGAGCAAGGGGGCGGCTCGGTGCCCTCCGGGACGAAGGTCGCTACCGCAGCCGCGATGCGCGCCCGCGGGTGCAGCGTCAGCTCTTCCCACAACGCGCGCAGCATCTTCTGACGCGGCTCGTCCGCGTCCTCGGCGAGCTCGCGCACGCGCGCCGTGATCTCGGAGACGGTGGCGAGCGGCTCGAGGCCGAGGGTCTCGAACGGGTTGCTCATGCGCCACCCCACCGCGCGCGTGCTTGCGAGAGTCGCTCGCGTGCGTTCGCGAGCGACCCGCTTTGGGGGTAGATCTCTTCGGCGCGCGTGACGAGGCGTGTCGCCTCGGCGATGTCGGTGCGCGCGGTGAAGAAATTGCTCTGGTCGAGCAGGCTCTGCGCACGGCGACAGCAGAGGTGCGCCATCACCAGGCGGCCGTTTCGGTGAGTCGGGCAGAGCCTCAAGGCTCGCTCGGCGAACGCCCACTCGCGCGTCTTGTCGTTCTCGACCTCCGAGAGGAAAACGAACATCTGGGCGCAGTCGGCGGCGTAGGCCAGGTTCGCGACGGGGTCGCGCACGATGCGCGCTTCGAGCGACTCGAAGATCCGGGTGCACGGCTCCAGCAGGGCGCGGAGCTTGTCCCAACCGGTCTGTTTGTAGATCGGCCACGCCAGCTCGGTGATCTGGTCGACGGCGAAGTGCTCGACGGCCACGTCGTGACCGGACCACGCCCACACCGATGCGACGCGCTCGAACGCGGGCCGGGCGTGCTCGCCACCGTTCTCGCGCGTCTTCAGCTCGGCGAGCTCGTCCGCGATCGGACCGAGCGCGTCGTCGACCGCGGCCGCGCGCGCCGAGTCGGCGCGGGCGACGTATTTGCGCGCGCTCACGGCGTCGAGCCCGGCCAGGTTCGCGGCGGCCTGGATTCGCCCGAGCGCGGCGAGCGCGCGGCCCGACGAGGGCGTGAGGGTGCGCGCGCCGCTCTGCGCGGCGGCGCGCAGCTCGTCGAAGAACTGGAGCGCCGCGCCGTGCGCCATCGCCTCGGCTTCGCTCGGCTTGGCCG
>CALKVR010001003.1 GCA_938004815.1 uncultured Polyangiaceae bacterium
GCCCGCCGACCAGAGCGAGTCGCCGTCGACGGTGTCGACGACCACCCCCGCCCCGAGCTTGCTGAACGACACGGCGAGGGTCGACTCGGCCATCCCGTAGCAGCTCACGAACGCCTTGTCCGAGAAGCCCACCCTCGCGAATTTTTCTGCGAAGGCGAGGAGGTTCTCGGCGCGGATGGGCTCGGCGCCGCAGCCGGCGACGCGCCAGCTCGACAGATCGAGGTTCTCGATCTCGGCCTCTTTGATGCGCTTCACGCAGAGCGCGTACGCGAAATTGGGGCCGAACGAGATCGTCGCCCTGCGCTTCGACATCTGCTCGAGCCACTTCGCCGGCCGCTTCAAGAACAAGAGCGGAGGCAGGAACGTGATGGTGTTCACGTGGAACAGCGGCGCGAGCACGAAGCCGATGAGCCCCATGTCGTGGTAGAGCGGCAGCCACGAGACGGCGCTGTCGAAGCTCTGCACCTTGAGGCCGAGATCCATGATGACGTGGACGTTGGCGGCGAGGTTTTCGTGGGTCAGCGTAACGCCCTTCGGACGCGAGGTGGACCCGCTCGTGAACTGCAAGAAGCAGACGTCGTCGAGCGCGATCTTCACCGGCTTCAGCTCTTCACGCATGCCCTTGAGAACCTCGACGTCGCAGATCTGCGTCAGAGCCGAGGCCTTGGCCTGCACCGTCCCCAGGATGCGCCGGATCTCGGCGGAGGTGACGAGCACCTTGGCGCCGCTCTTGTCGACGATGTGGAGGGTGTTCTCGAGGTAGCCGCTCAGCTTGCCGAGGCCGGTCGGCGGGTAGATCGGCACGGGGATGATGCCCGCACGGACGGCGCCCAAGAACGCGAAGACGAAGTCGGTGTTGTCGGGCAAGACGAGGGCGACGCGATCGCCCTTCTCGAGGCCGAGCGACTGGAGCGCGCCAGCGAAGCGCGCGCTCGCGCGCTCGATCCCGGCGTGGGAAAAGAACGGCTCGGCTTCGCTGTTCTCGTCGACGAAGCGGTAGCCGGTCTGGTTGCTCTTGGCGGCGTCCTCGATGGCCTGAACGACCGTGCGCGGCGAGAACCGGCTCATCCCTGGAGCCTCCCGTCTCGCTCGAGGCGTGACGTGATCGCGGTGACGACGTCGCCCACGACGTTGACCTCGCGCAGGGCGTCGTCGGGGATCGTGAGCTTGAACTTGTCCTCGAGGTCGGCCACGACCTCCATCACGCCGAGCGAGTCGATGCCCAGATCACCGACGAGGTGGCTCGCCTCGGTCAGCTCGATGCCGTTCTGCACGTGCGGCTTGAGGATCGCGAGGACTTCCTCGCGCACCTGGTCTCGCGTAAAGGCCATCGTCATTCGCTCCGGCCCGGGCCCTGGGGCCCGGAGACCCTGGCGGTCTAGCCGACTCTCAGACGGCCGTCACGGTGTTCGAGCCGCTCACCGTCTTGAAGCTGGTGCGGGTGAGCGCGCCGTCCCAGGTCGGGGTCTTGACGTCGGGGACGGCCAGGAACGTGACCCGGAGCTCGACGTCGGCGTCGACCTCCACGATCGAGACCCCGTGGGCCAGGCTGTTCGCGTACTTGTACTCGGGGCTGGTCGCCCGGAGGATCGGGTCGAACATCGGCACCAGCGAGGCGAGGGTCGAGAACGCAGGGTTCGAGTCGACGACCCCCTGGGTGATCTCCTGCGCCGGCGACGAGCTGATCCCCGCCGTGACGTACTCGACCAGGGTGGGGGCGCCCGTGATCGCGTCGGGGTCGACGTGGATCTCGCAGGCGTAGAAAGCGTGGATGTCGCCGGTGAGGGCGACCATGTTGCGGGTCCCCGCGATGGCGGTGAGGATCTCTTGCCGCTCGGTGCGGTAGCCGTCCCACTGGTCGGCGGTGAAGTAGTAGATGCCCTTGAAGGCGTCGGGGATGTCGAAGCTCGTGAGGTCGAGCATCATCTGGGCGAGCTGTGTCTCGTTGCCCCAGATCTTCCACGTCGCGCTCGACCCCTTGATCGAGTCGATGAACCACTGCTTCTGAGCGGCGCCGAGCATGGTGGGCTTCACGAAGGCCTCGATCTGGTCGAACGCCGGCTTCTTCACGAAGTTGCGGCTGAAGACCTCGCTGTTCTGGAAGATCTTGCCGACGTCTCCGTAGGTGGGCACCGTCATCGGCGCGCCGGGGGGCCGCTCGTCGGCGGCGCCGCCTTCGGGGATCACGTGGTCGCTGCGAAAGCTGCGCTGGTCGGTGAGGAAGAGCTCCAGGTGCTTGCCGTAGCGGAGCGAGCGGTGGATGGCGAGGTCGGCCGGGGGGGTGGCCGCCGCGTCGAACGTGACGTCGGCGGGCTGGTACTCGAACCACGCCTGGCTGGCCGCGTGGCGGCGGGCCGGGTTCTTCTCGTCGCCCTGCTCTTCGTTGAAGTCGGTGGAGTGGTCCTGCCAGCAATCGTTCGCGAACTCGTGGTCGTCCCAGATGCAGATGAACGGATAGAGCGCGTGGATCTTTTTCAGATCGGGGTCGCGCCGGTACTGCTTGTAGATGCCCCGGTAGTCGCCGAGCGTGCTCGCCGCCTTCACCGCCGGGTTGTCGGCCGGCAAGAGCTGGATGCCCTCGGGGATCTCGATCGCGCGATCCGGCGCGACCTGCTGGAAGTCGGGGTCGCCGTTCGTCTCGTAGATGTAGTCGCCCAAGTAGAGGACGAAGTCGACCGCGGGCTCGGCTGCGAGCACTTTCCACGCGTGGTAGTAGCGCCCGATGAAGTCCTGGCAGGACGCGAACGCAAAGCGCACGTTCACGTCTTGGTCGGCCGCGGGCGCGGTCTTGGTGCGACCCGCGGGCGACGCGACGAGGCGCGACTTGAACCGGTAGAAGTACGGCGTGAACGCCTCGAGGCCGGTCACCTTCACGCGGAGGGTGAAGTCGAAAGCCGGGTCGGCGACGACCGTCTCTTCGGCCACGAGCTCGGCAAAATCTTCGGTCTTGGAGACCTCGACGATGACGTCGAAGGGGCCGGGCTCGGCCTCGGGCTCGACGCGCGTCCAGAGGATGACGCTGTCGGCCCGCGGATCGCCCGACGCGATGCCGTGGGGGTAGACCCGCTCTTGGTCGGCCGGGTCGGTGCTGTACGGATCCGGCTCGGTGCCCGTCTCGTCATCGCCGCAGGCGGCGGCGCCGGCGCTGATGGTGACGACGAAGCCCTGAAGAAAGGAACGACGATCGAAGCGTGATGCCATCGATATTCGATAGCCCGTGGCGCTGTTCGAGGCAACGCGCCCGGGTTAGGGTCCCGGCCGATGCGTGCCCTCGCGTTCGCCGTCGCCTGCCTCGTCGCGCTGGCCCTGCCCTCCGGGGCCTGGGCCGAGGGTGACGGCGGGGGCGCCTCCAACTGGTGCGACGAGAGCCTCGAGACGCTGGAAAACGACGTGTGCTACAGCCCGGGCGCCCAGCCCGAGGGCGACGGCAAACGAACCCTCGTCGTTTTCCTGCACGGGCTCGTCGACGGCGGCACGACCTGGCAGCACCAGCAGCAAAAGGGCATGGCCCTGGCCGCCAAGCGCCTCAAGTTTGCGCTCATCGCTCCCCGCGGGCGCACCCACCTCGGCGGCAAGCGCAAGGACGATCAGATCGGCTGGCCCACCGCCGAGGCCGCCCGCGCCGAGATGGAAGACGACCTCGTCGCGGAGTGGAAGGCGGCCCGTGAAGCGATCGAGGCGCGCGACAAGAAGACGTTCGATCGCGTGTACGTGATGGGCTTCTCGAACGGGGCCTACTACGCGTCATCGCTCGCCCTGCGCGGCAAGCTCGACGACGTGGACGGCTACGCCGTCTTCGCGGGCGGGTCGGCGTTTCCTGGCGCCGAGCGCCTCGCCAAGGCGACCAAGAACCGAAAGCCGCTCTACGTCGGCGTCGCGACCAAAGACTCGACGGCCAAGGACGGGGCCAGCCTGGTGAAGCTCTTGAAGAAGCTCAAGTGGCCGCACGCGAGCTCGTCGAAAAAGGTCGGCCACGTCGTCGCCGACAGCCAGCTCGAGGGCGCGATGGCGTTCCTGCGCGGTGACAAGCGCTCCGGGAGCGCTACAAAGAAGCCAAAGAAGAAGTAGCACCAGCGACGAGGGCGGCGACGTCGTCGAGGTGCTCGATGCTCATCAGGCCGGGCCACATGAGGTGCTTGCCCACGCACGCGACGACGCGGCCGCGCTCGGCGGCTGGCATCGACAGGCCGCGAAAGACCTTGGCGTCGTCGTCGGTGAACGGGTGGGGCTCGTCGGGCAAAAGCACGAGCTCGGGGGCGCGCTCGGCGACCTCGGCCAGGGTGACGCGGGGGGAGCGGACGTCGCGCCCGGCGATCTCGGAGGGCGACGCGGGGCGCGCGCGCCCCAGATCGGCGGCGAGCGGATACTTGCGATCACGATCGGCGAAGACGTTCTCGGCGCCAGCGTGCGCGAGGACGTCGGAGATGAACGTGTCGCCGTTCAGCGTCATCAGCGGGTCCATCCAGATGGGCACGAAGGTCGGCACCCGCGGCCCCTCGCGGCGCGCGCGTGAGGCCCGCACCGCCTCGTACGCGCGCTTGATGGTCGCCTTCACGTCGGCTCCGGCGTCGCCGAGCACACGCGCGAACCGCGCCACCACGCCGACCCCCGCTTCGAGCGTCTTGGGGAACGTGACCATGACACGCGCGCCCGCCGCCTCGAGCCGCTCGACGTCGCGGCGCGTGTTCTCTTCTTGGTTCATGACGATCAGGTCGGGCGACAGATCGAGGACGGCGGCGATGTCCGGGTCCTTGGTTCCGCCGAGAATCGGCACCCCGGCGACGGCCTCGGCGGGCTCGACGCAATAGCGCGTTCGCCCGACCAACCGATCGCCGACGCCGAGCCGCACCAGAGAATAGGTGTCGCTCGGCACCAGCGACACGATCCGCCGCGGCGGGATACGCAGGCGGAGCGGCCGCCCCCGATCGTCTTCGATGTCGGTCACGCCGAGGGAATGAGCCGTCGGCGAGCCTGCGTCAAACGCGAGCATGAGCGACGGCCTTCACCGTTTACTTGCCCCGCGGTCGGGGGGCGTGCGACGCCCGGACCATGACGGTGGAGCTCGTTCCCGCCGGCGAGCCCTCGCGCCCGCCCCAACGACGGCGGCGCGATCGGGCGCCCGGGCGCCTCCTGCCCGCGACGATCGGGGCGTACGAGCTGTTCGATCACGTCGGGCGCGGCGGCATGGCCGACATCTACCGCGCGCGATCGACCGACGAGCTCGGGGTCGTGCGCGAGGTCGTGGTCAAGGTCGTGCTCCCCGAGCTCGCGCACAGCGAACGCCTGACCGAGCTCTTGATCAGCGAGGCGAAGCTCGCCTCGCGCCTCGACCACCCCAACGTGATCCGCGTCGAGAACCTGGGCCGCGCCGACGACGACACGCTCTACATCGCGATGGAGTGGATGGACGGCCTCGATCTGCGCGACCTGCTGCGGCAGTGCGCGCGTCGCTCGGTCGCGCTGCCGATCGACATCTCGCTCTTCGTGGTGCGCGAGATCCTGCGCGGCCTCGACTACGCCCACCGCGCGATCGTGCACACCGACGACGGTGAGGAGCGGCGCGGCATCGTCCACCGCGACGTGTCGCCGTCCAACGTGCTTCTCTCGCTCGACGGTGAGGTCAAGATCTGCGACTTCGGCATCGCGCGGGCTCACGACGAGGAGCGCGACGCGGCCTGGTCGGAGGCGATGGTGGAGGGGAAGGCGGGCTACATGAGCCCCGAGCAGGCGAACGGCCAGCCGCTCGATCCGCGGGCGGACGTGTTCGCAGCCGGCATCATCCTGTGGGAGCTCTTGGCGGGGCGCCGCCTGTACCGGTCCGAGGGCGAGGAGCCGCTCCTCGCGGTCGCGCAGCGTGCAGCGGTCGCCGATCTGCCGCGCCGCGATCTCCCGTTCGAGGACGAGCTCCACGCCATCGTCGGCCGCGCGCTCGCCAAGGACCGCGAAGAGCGCTTCGGCAGCGCGGCCGAAATGGCGGCCGCCATCGAGGACTACGCATCGCGCGCGGATCTGCGCGCCGGCGCGCGGACGCTCCGCCGGTTCATCGCCGAGAACTTCGCAGGCGCCGTGCTCGCCGCGCGCCGCCGCCGCGAGCTCGCGACCCGCGCGATGGCGCGCGGCCCGCTCGCGGTCTTCGAGGTGCTCGACGTTCCGGTCGTGGGGATGGTGCCCTCGCCTCCCGCCGACGTCGACGGCGCGGAGGCGCCGGTGTCGCTCGGGCCCCTCAGCCAGCGAGACATCATCTTCAGCAAGAGCGCGCTCGTGCTCCTGGCGATCTCCGCGATCCTGGTCGCCTACCTGGTGATGCGCGCCGTCCACGCGGGGTAGGGTGTCCTGGGTTCGGCTCGGGGCTCGCCCGGCCCTCGCTGACGCTCGCAAGTGAAGGCCGGGCAATCCCCGAGCCAAACGGCATCGTCATGGTCCACCCACTGCTTGTCGATCGGGCCGACCTCCGGTCGGACTAGCGCTTTCGCAGAGCCTGTTGCAACATCGCCGCGTGCGCGGGTGTGGCGGTCTCGTTCTGGGCTGCGTGATGTTCGCCGGCGGGTGCTCGCCCGCCAGCCAGGGCGACGCTCCCGGGTCGGGCGTGCCGGCGGCGAGCGCGTCGCGCGCGCCCGCACCGGCGGCGAACGCCGTGCCCCCCGAGATCGACAAGCGCTTCGTGTTCGCTGAGGTCGAGCGCGACGAGGCGCCGCCGCCGGCTCGCTTCGGGTTGCCTCTGCCC
>CALKVR010001004.1 GCA_938004815.1 uncultured Polyangiaceae bacterium
TCGCGCTCGCCCCCGGGCACGGCGGGCACGACGCCGGCGCCGTCGGCCCGACCGGCCTGAAAGAGAAAGAGGTGGCCCTCGACGTCGCCCACCGCGTAGCCCCGGTCCTCGCCCATGAGCTCGGCGTCGAGACGCTGCTCACGCGTGACTCGGACGTGTTCATCCCGCTCGAGGAGCGCACGGCGCGCGCGAACGCGTTCCACGCCGACCTCTTCATTTCGATCCACTGCAACGCGTCCGAGAACGGAGAAGCCCGCGGGATCGAGGTGTTCGTCCTCGATCAGCTCAAGGACACCAGCCGCGCCGCGGCGCGAGTGGCCGCCCTCGAGAACGGCCTCTCCGTGAAGAAGAGCCTCGACCACGCCGCGCTCGACAAGGAGATGGCCCTCATCGTCGACCGCCTGCAGAGCGGCGAGACCGCCGCCTCGTCGCGCAAGCTCGGCGACCTCTTGGCGCGGACGACGCTCGCCTCGTTTGGCCCGCGCTACCCCGACGTCAAAGACCACGGCCTCAAGTCGGCCGGCTTCTACGTGCTCCTCGGCGCCGAGATGCCGGCCGTCTTGTTCGAGACCTCGTTCATCTCCAACCCCGACGACGAGAGCCGGCTCGCCAAGGCCGACTACCGGCAAAAGCTCGCCGACGGGATCGTCAACGCCGTCCGCGCCTACCGCGAGGGTAAATAGCTTACAGTCTGGTCATGATGGCGCTTCGCTGACGAAGCGGCCGTCGCGCAGCACGAACCGGGTCGGTCCGGGGACGCGCGCCACGGTGACCTCGTGGGCGGGGTCGCCGGGGAGGGCGAGGAACGGCGGATCTCCTGGCACGAAGCGCGGGCAGATCGGCTCGAGCGACTGCGCGGCGGCGATCTCGACCGCGCGCGCGAACGAGGTAACGCCCGAGAGCAGCTCGAGGCAACGGGTGGTGGGGGGCGCGAGCTGCACCTCGTCGCGCAAGAAGCGCTCGAGCACGGCGGCCGGCGTCGCCCAGAAGCCGTCGGTCGTCTCGTGGCCGTCGTTCGACGCCTCTTGCCCGGCGGGCAGCGGCAAGAGGTAGAAGCGCGTGTCGAAACGCCGGGGCTCGGCCTCGGGCGTGACCCACCGCGCGAACGGAACGAACGCGGCGGTATCGAGCGCCGCACCCCGCCGCTCGAGCACGTCGAGCAACGTTTGCCCCGCCGCGAGCTCGCTGCGCAGGGCCGCGATCTCGGCCGCCGCGAGCGGCGCGGAGAGCGGCAGCACGCCGGCCTCTTCCAGAGTCTCGCGCGCCGCGCCGACCGAGAGCGCGCGGGCCGCCGCGTCCGAGCTCGCGACGCGCTCCGAACGGGGCGGCAGGCCGCCGGCCCGCTCCACCCAGGCGGGGAGGGCGTCGGCTTCGTCGATCTTTCCGCCGGGGAACACGAGGGCGCCCCCGAGAAACCCGCTCTTCTTGTGGCGAACCACGCAGAAAATCTCCAGCTCCCCGCCGGGCACGGGCGCCTCGCGCAGGATGAGGACGGTGGCAGCCTCGCGTGGCTGTGCGACTTCGCGCCCCGGATCGAAGGCGAGGTCGAGGCGGGCGGTTGGCCTCTCCGGCGTGTCGTTCTGGCTCATGCGTGGCGATCCTTCTCGGTCATCCCCGCCCGTGGCCGCCGAGCGCATCGGGGATGCAGGCGGCCGGGGCGGCCGGCGTGAGTATGGCCGAACCGCACCTCGCCAGGGACGATTGACGGATCGGGATCTGCACCCTACGTTTACGCCCCCCCGGCGCCCCGGGGTGCGAGAGAGGACCGAGAGGAGCACCACGTGACGAAGGCCCAACTGAAGAAGTTCAAGGCGCTGCTCGAGGCCAAACGCGACGAGATCCTGAAGCGAGCGAAGCAGACGCTCAACGACGACATGACGCTCGACACGAACGACCTGCCCGACGAGATGGATCTCGCGTCGAGCGAGTACTTGCAGTCGTTCACGTTTCGCCTGCGCGGCCGCGAAAAGAGCTTCCTCGACAAGATCGAGCGCGCCCTGCAAAAGATCGAAGAGGGCAGCTTCGGCTCTTGCGAAGAGTGCGGTGAAGAGATCGCGGTCAAGCGTCTCGAGGCCCGCCCCGAGACGACGCTGTGCATCCGCTGCAAAGAGGATCAAGAGCGCGCCGAGCGCGACTTCGGCTGACGCTTCGCGGCCGGGGGGGCCTTCGCCGCGCGCTTTTGGGTTGCGGCGACCGGTGGTGGGGCCAGCACCTCTCGGAGGTAGCGCCCGGTGTGCGACTCCGCCACGGCGGCGACCTGCTCCGGCGTGCCGGCGGCGACGAGCTCGCCGCCACGCGTCCCGCCCTCGGGGCCGAGATCGACCACCCAGTCGGCCGACGCGACGAGGTCCAGGTTGTGCTCGATCACGACGACCGTGTTGCCCGCGTCGCGTAGCCCCTCGAGCGCCACCAGCAAGAGCTCGATGTCGCTGAAGTGGAGGCCGGTCGTGGGCTCGTCGAGCACGTAGAGCGTGCTGCCCGTCGCGCGGCGCGCGAGCTCGCGCGCGAGCTTCACGCGCTGGGCCTCACCGCCCGAGAGCGTCGTCGCCGGCTGGCCGAGCTTGATGTAGCCGAGGCCCACGCGAGCGAGGGCCGCGAGCTGCTCGCGGATGCGAGGCACCGCGTCGAGCTCGGCGAGGGCCTCTTCGACGGTGAGCGCGAGGACGTCGGCGATCGACATGCCGCGGTATTTCACCTCGAGGGTCTCGCGGTTGTAGCGCTTGCCGCCGCAGGTCTCGCACTCGACGAACACGTCGGGCAAAAAGTGCATCTCGCCCCGCAGCACGCCGTCGCCCTGACAGGCCTCGCAGCGCCCGCCCTTGACGTTGAACGAGAAGCGGCCGGGCTTGTAGCCGCGCGCCCGCGCCTCGGGGAGCGACGCGAAGAGCTCGCGGAGCAGCGCGAACGTGCCGGTGTAGGTGGCCGGGTTCGAGCGCGGCGTCCGCCCGATCGGTGCTTGGTCGATGCTCACGACCTTGTCGAAATGGTCGAGCCCCTGCACCGCGTCGCACGCGCCCACGGGCGCCGCCGATCGGTAGAGGGTCTGGCGCGCCGCAGGCAGCAGCGTGTCGACCACGAGGCTGCTCTTGCCGGAGCCGCTGACCCCCGTCACCGCCGTCAACAGCCCGACCGGGATGGCGAAGTCGCCGCCGCGCAGGTTGTGCTCGCGCGCTCCGACGACCTTGATGACACGGTCGTCAGGCTTGTGCCGGGTGCGCGGGACGAACAGCCGCTTTTGCCCGGTCAGGTAGGGCCCGGTGACGCTGGCCGGCGCCGCCGCGATCTGCGCCGGCGTGCCCTCGGCCACGATCTGCCCCCCGTGGACGCCGGCGCGCGGGCCCATGTCGAGGATGTGGTCCGAGGCCATGATCGTCTCGCGATCGTGCTCGACCACCAATACCGTGTTGCCCTGGACCACGAGGCGCCGCAGCGCCTCGAGCAGGCGTGTGTTGTCGCGAGGGTGCAGCCCCACGCTCGGCTCGTCGAGCACGTAGAGCACCCCCACGAGGGCCGAGCCGATCTGCGTGGCCAGCCGGATGCGCTGGCCCTCGCCGCCCGAGAGCGTCATCGCCGACCGATCGAGGGTCAGGTAGTCGAGGCCGACGTCGATCAAGAAGCCCAGTCTGGCCGCGACCGCCCGCAGCAGCGGCTCGCCGATCGCGCGCGCGCGGTCCTTGAGCTCACCCGTCTGGGGCGCTTGGGTCGCGCCGTTCGCGGGGAGCAAGCCGGAGACGAGCTCGCGGAGCTCGCGGAGCGGCATGCCCCCCATCTGGGCGATGTTCTTGCCCGCGAGCAGGACGGCTAGCGCCTCGGGGCGCAGGCGGCGCCCGGCGCACGCGTCGCAGAGCCGCGTGACGACGAAGCGGCCGATGTCGTCGGGCTCGCCGCCGTCGTCGCCCTCGTCGTCGTCGCTCGGCTCGCGCGAGAGCTCGCCGGCCTCGAGGGCCCGCTCGAGGCGCGGCACGATGCCCTCGTACGCCGCCTTGCCGCGGACTCGCTTCTTTTCGCCGGCCTCTTCGCCATCGCCTGGCTTGGGCGTTCGCTCGCCGGGGCCGAAGAGGACGAGGTTCCGCGTCGCCTCCGGGAGCTTGCCCCAAGGGGTGTCGGGGTCGACGCCGAGCAGCTTGACCGCTCGGTCGACCTCGAGCGCGAGCTCGACCGAGCCACGGCGGCCCCATGCCGCAACGGCACCTTCGCGGAGCGAGCGCCGCGCGTCGGGCACGACACGATCGGGGTCGACCCGGGTGCGGTAGCCGATGCCGTCGCAGCGCGGGCACGCGCCGTGCGGGCCGTTGAACGAGAACATGCGCGGCTCGATGGGCGGGAGCGAGACGCCGCACTCCACGCACGCAAACCGCTCGCTGAGCCAGAATGGCTCGGCCTCACCGCCGGGATCGACGAGCAGACGCCCCTCGCCGGTCTTGAGGGCGAGCTCGACCGAGTCGGTCACCCGGCCCTTGGCGCCGTCTTTGACGACGATGCGGTCGATGACGACGTCGAGATCGTGGGCCCGCTTGCCGTCGAGCACGATCTCGTCGCCCAGATCGATCGTCTCGCCGTCGAGGCGCACCCGCACGAACCCCTCGCGACGCAGCCGCTCGATCTCGAGCTTGAGCTCGCCGCGCCGCGCTCGAACGATGGGGGCGAGGATCGAGACGCGGGCGCCGTCACCGAGGTCGAGGATCGTGTCGACGATCTGCTGGACGGTCTGCGCTTGGATCGGCTTGCCGCAGCTGGGGCAGTGGGGCGTGCCGACGCGAGCGAAGAGGAGGCGCAGGTAGTCGGCGATCTCGGTGACCGTCCCCACCGTCGACCGCGGGCTCTTGGCGAGTGCGCGTTGCTCGATGGCGATCGCCGGCGACAGCCCCTCGATGGCCTCTACCGCCGGCTTGGCCAGCTGTTCGAGGAACTGGCGGGCGTACGCCGACAGGCTCTCGACGTACCGGCGCTGGCCCTCGGCATAAATCGTGTCGAACGCCAGCGAGCTCTTGCCCGACCCGCTCGGGCCCGTGATGACGACGAGCTTCTCGCGGGGGATCGAGCAGCTAACGTTCTTCAGGTTGTGCTGGCGTGCCCCCCGCACGACGAGGTAGCTCATCCCGTAGCGCACTTCGGTAGCATGCGATCGTGTCAGGGTCGAGTCCGCGATATCTCTTGCCGCTCGTCTTCGCCGCATCCGCGGCGGCCGCGGTGATCCTCGTCGCGATCTCGCCGAGACCGACGGCGCCCCCCGCGCCTTCGGCGCCGGGGCCGAGCGCCGTGCCGGCGGCGGCGGCGGCGAGCGCGGGCCCTTCCGCCCCCGACACCAGCGGAGCGCCGGTCGCGGCGACGACATCGACCGAGGCGGCCGAGGAGCCGAGCGCCGCCCCGTCGGGCGCGTGCCCGTCCGACATGACCCTGGTCGATGGGTGGTTCTGTCCCTTCGTGGCGCGAGGAGTTCAAGGCCGAGGTGCTGTGCGAGGGGAACCTCGAGCGCCTGCGCTTCTGCGTCGACACGTTCGAGTACCCGAACCAGCTCGGCGTGCTCCCGGCCGTGCTCGTGAGCTTCGAGGAGGCCGAGCGCGCGTGCGCGGTCGAGAACAAACGCCTCTGCGCCCCGCGCGAGCTGGCGTTCGCCTGCGAGGGAGAGGACATCCACCCCTACGCCGTGGGCGAGAAGCGGACGCCCGACGCGTGCCGGTGGGACGCCGGCGCAGAGGCGCGCGTCACGCCGAGCCGCGGAGCCGGGGTCGCCGCGCAGCTCGCGCTCGTCGACCGGCGCCTGCCCGCGGGCGGCGCGGCCAGTTGCCGGAGCCCCTTCGGTGTCCACGATCTCGCGGGCAACGTCGCCGAGTGGGCGAGCGATCCGAACGGTAGCCGCAAGCGCGAGCCCTTCGCGTCTGTCGTGGTCGGAGGGGCGTGGGGGGCCAGCGCGGCGACCTGCCGATCGGGTGACGCCGCCCACGCGCCGACCCACCGCGCGGCGACGCTCGGCTTTCGGTGCTGCGCCGAAGCGGCGAAGCGTGAGGGGCCACCGGTCTCGGAGCGCCGCCGTGGGCGTGCGGGCGGCGGCTTTCGGCCCATCGGGGCGCCGCCGTGACGCCTCACCCAGGGGGCTTGGCTGGCGGGGTCCCATGGACT
>CALKVR010001005.1 GCA_938004815.1 uncultured Polyangiaceae bacterium
CCCTCGCGGAAACGCTCGGCGACCGCGCGGACGAAGGCGCCCATCCACGGGTTGCGGTCGAGCTCACGCTCGAGCGAGTCGCGGGTGACGACCTTGACCGCGACCGGCTCGACCGCGACCACGGTGGCGGACCGGGGCTTGGACGTGAAGACGGCGGTCTCACCGAACACGTCGCCGGGCTCGAGCGTGCGCAGCTTGATGCGCTGCCCGTCGACCGTCTTCCAAACCTCGCACCGCCCCTCGACGAGGACGTAGGCGGCGCTGCCGGCCTCGCCCTCTTCGATGATGGTGGCGCCGGCGTCGTACCGGCGGGTGATGAACCAACCCCCGCCACGCAAGAACTCTTCGACGTCGCGCGCGAGCTCGTCGGCAGACTGGTAGCGGTCGTCGCGCGTCTTCGCCAGAGCCTTCATGGTGATGCGCACCAGCTCGGGCGGCAGGTGGTCGCCCGCGCCGTCGAGCGGTACGAGCTCGTAGCGCTGCGATCGCTCGAGCGCCTCGTCGGCGGTGGCGGCGTGGAACGGACCGTGGCCGGTCAGGATCGCGTAGAGGACCGCGCCCAGGCCGAACACGTCGGTGCGCGCGTCGATATCTTCGATGCGGCCCCACGCCTGCTCCGGCGCCATGAACGACGGCGTGCCCGCGACGTCGCCCGGCTTGCCGTCGGCTCGCTCGGATGGGCGGCCGCCCTCGACGACGCGGGCGAGGCCCCAGTCCATGACGTAGACCTCGCCGTGGCTGCCGACGAGGATGTTGTCGGGCTTGAGATCGCGGTGCACGACGCGCCGCACGTGCGCGAACGAGACCGCCTCGCAGACCCGCAAGAAGGCGCGCAGCAGGCGCTCGAGCACGCGGCCCTCGAGCCCGAGCGTGCGATGGGTGTGGATGAGCCTGGCGAGCGAGTCGCCGCGAACCAGCTTCATCGTGAAGTAGGCGCGCGACCCGTCGACGCCGATCCCGAAGTCGTGAACCGGTACGATGCCGGGGTGGTCGAGCTGACCGGTGATCTGCGCTTCTTCCAAGAAGCGGAGCATGTCGACCGGGCGCGAGGCGAGCGGGCCATCGATCGACTTCATCGCGGTCTCGCGACCGAGCACGCGATCGACGACGCGGTAGACCACGCCCATCCCGCCGCGGCCCAGCATGTCGAGCACGCCGTAGCGATCGGGCTGCGAGAGCGAGGCGATCTGCTTGAGGCGATCGTCGACGATCGGGGGCGCCTCGCCCTCGCCCTTTCTGGGCGTGACGCCGCTCTCGACCGGCGTGGACCGAGCCGTGCCGGCCGTCGCATCGGCGGGGGTCTGCGCCGAGAGGTAGATGGGCACCTCCGGCCGCGACTCGTCGATGGTCGGAGGCTGAGGATCATCGACCCGCAGCGCGTGCGGAATGAGGCTGGCGACGCCGTCGGGGATCGTGCACCGGACGGTCGTTACGGCCTGGCTCGCACCGCGTTTGCCTGAATCGCCGCTCAAAGGCGCAACCTCGCGCCATCAAGCTAACACGAACCACAGACGCGGTTTCGCGTATCTTCCGCGCGTGCCGCCGACGCTCGAGGCGTACGTTCCCATCGATCGCCGCCGTGCGCTCGCGCGCGGCGAATCGCTCGTGGAGCGCTGCACGGGCGCGGCCCTGTTCGCCGACGTTACCGGCTTCTCGACCCTCGCGTCCCGCTTGGCCGACGAGCTCGGCCCGAGGCGAGCCGCCGAGGAGCTCCTCCAAAGAATGAATCGAGTGTTCGCCGCGCTCCTGGGCTCGGTGCACGCTTACGGTGGGAGCGTCATCGGCTTCGCGGGCGACTCGATCACCTGCTGGTTCGACGACCAGCCGCTCGGCCATCCGGGGGTCGAGCTGGGCGCTCGGCGGGCCGTCGCGTGCGCGCTCGAGATGCGTCGCGACTTCGATGCCTCCAGCCAATCCGGAGGCGTGACGTCGCTCAAGATCGCGGTCGCCGCAGGGCCTGCGCGGCGGCTCCTGGTCGGCGACCCGAACGTGATGCTGGTCGATACGCTCGCGGGGCGAACGCTCGCGAGGATGGCGGCCGGCGAGCGGCTCGCGGTGCCGGGTGAGGTGGTCGTCTCCGAGGAGGTCGTGGGGGCGGCGCAGGCGGTCGTCGAGGCCTGGAAGGGCGACGGCCGCGCCTACGCCAAGGTTGGAGGACAAACGGCGCCGCCAGGGCCCACGCCCTGGCCCGCGGCCGCTGCCCCCATCGCAGAGTCGACCCTCACGCCCTGGCTGCTCGCCCCCGTCGCAGAGCGTGTTCGGAGCCAGGAGACGTTCGCCGATCTGCGGGCCGTCGTCCCGATCTTCGCGTCGTTCGGCGGCATCGACTACGACGACGACGACGGCGCGAGGCAGAAGCTCGACGCCCTCGTTCGTCGCGTCCAAGCCGTGCTCGGCCGCGCGGGCGGTGGGTTGCTCGAGCTGACGATCGGCGACAAGGGCAGCTACCTGTACGGCGTCATCGGCGCCCCCGTCGCGCAGCCAGACGCGGCGCGGCTCGCGTCCTCGGCCGCGCTCGAGCTCGCCCTGCTTGGCCCCGACGTCGCGCCCGCGCGCCTCGCCGTGGGCATGAGCTTCGGGCGCGTGTGGAGCGGCGTGGTCGGGACCGTGGCTCGCCGCTCGTACGCGGTCATGGGCGACGAGGTGAACCTAGCCGCTCGCCTGATGCAGCGCGCGTCGCCGGGTGAAGTCCTGGTGAGCGCCGCGTTCCAGGCTGCCGCGCCCGAGGTCGACGCCAGGCCCGAGGGCGAGGTGCCGGTCAAGGGGCGCGCCGCGCCGGTCCCGATCTTCACGTTGCGCGCACGCGCGAGCGCGACCGCTCCGCGCAGCGATCTCTCGGCGCTCGTCGGTCGCGCCGCCGAGCTTGCCCGCTTCGGCGATCTGCTCGACGCCGCGCGCGCCGGCACGAGCGGCGTCCTCGTGATCGAGGCCGCGGCGGGCATGGGCAAGAGCCGCCTCGCGAACGAGATGGTCCGCGCGGCGACGGCCACTCGCGCGCGGTGCGCCACCGGCTCCGGCGACGCGGTCGAGCGCGACAGCCCGTTTCGGGCTTGGCGCAGCGTCTTTCACGAGATCCTCGGCCCCGCGCCGGTCGCGCGGGCGGCCGCGCTCGCTCCCGATCTCGCGCCGCGCCTGCCGCTCCTCGGCGCCATCCTCGGCGTCGAGATCGAGCCGACGGACGTGACCCGATGGATGAACGACGAGGCGCGAGCCGACGTCACCCCCGAGGTCGCCGCGCGCGTGCTGGCGGCGGCGCGCGACGCCCACGGCGGCCCGCTGGTAGTCGTGCTCGACGACGCTCACTGGATCGACTCGGCGTCGTGGGGTCTCGCTCGCCGCGTCGTTCAAGACGCGCCAGGGGTCGTGGTGATCGCCCTGCTCCGGCCCGAACGAGCGGGCGATCCCGCCCCCGCTCCGGACCGCGACAAGCTCTTCGCGAGCAGCGCGACGACGCGGATCGTCCTCGGACCCCTCGCCGACGACGACGCGATCGCGGTCGCGCGCGGTCGCCTCGGCGTCTCCTCGATCGCACCTCGCCTCGAGGCGTTTCTCCGGACGCGCGCCGCCGGTCACCCACTCCTCGTCGACCTGCTGACGTCGAGCTTGCGAGAGTCCGGCCTCGTGATGGTCGCGAACGGTGCGTGCACTCTCGCCGAATCGTTCGACGAGGCGGCCGTCGAGGTACCCGGCACCGTGGAGGGCGTGATCGGCGAGCGACTCGACCGGCTGCATCCCGACGACCTCGCGACGCTCGGGCGCGCGAGCGTGTTGGCCTCTCGCTTCGACGAGGCATCGCTCGCCTCGCTCGCTCCCGGCACCGACGCGGCTGCCGCCGTCGATCGTCTGGTGTCGCGCGAGCTCCTCGAGCGGCGCGGATCCGAGCTCGCGTTTCATCACGCCCTCGTCCGCGACGTCACCTATGGGCGCCTCTTGTTCGCGGTGCGGCGCGACTGGCACCGGCTCGCGGCGCAGCACATCTCGGCGCGACACGCCGGCGACATCGGGCCGTGGCACGTCGCGCTCGCGCACCACTACGTCGGCGCCGAGGACGACAGCAAGGCGTCCGAGCACTTCGGCGCGGCGGGCGAGGCCGCGCTGCGCGCGGGCGCGTTCCGCGAGACGACCATCCTGCTCTCGCGCGCGATCTCGCTCGCCCCCGCGAGCGCGCCCGAGAGCGTGCTCGCGCAACACAAACGCCGCCTCGCGAGCGCGTGGTATCGCCTCGGCGACTTGCCGCAGAGCACCGAGCGCGCCGAAGAGGCGGTCCGTGTGTTCGACCGTGACGTTCCCAAGGCGGGCCTGCGCCTGGTCGGCAGGATCGTGGCCGAGCTCGTGACCCAAGTGGCTCACCGCGTGGCGCCGTCGCGCGCAGTGGCCGAGGCGCCGCTCGACCGCCGGGACGACCTGCGCAGCGCGGTCTCGCTCTACCAGAACTTGTCCGAGGTCTACTACCTGGGCGGGCTACAGGGGCCGAGCGTCTACGCCGCGCTCCGGCAGGTGAACGTCGCCGAGCGGACGGGGCCGTCGCACGAGCTGGCCGAGGCGTACGGTGTCCTCGCCATCATCGCGGGGGCGATCGGGCGTCGCTCGCTCTCGCAGCGCTACGAGGGTTTGGCCGAGAGCGTCGTCCGCACCCTCGAGAACCCGCGCGCGCGCGCCATGTTCTTGCATCAGCGGGCGTTGACGGGCGCGGCGTTCGGCGACTTCGACCGCGTCGTGAGAGAAGAAACCGAGGCCGCGAGCATCTTCGAGCGTCTGGGCGAGCTCGGACGGCGGCGGGACGCGCTGGGCCTCCTGGGCACGACCCAGTACCTCGCGAGCCGATACGACGACGCCGAGGCGACGCTCCTCTCGCTCCTCCAGACGCGCACCGGCGACGACCGCTTCGTCCAGGAGATCTGGGGCACCGCTTGGCTGGGCGCCATCGCGCTCGCGCGCGGCCGCACCGCCGAGGCGGTCCCGTACCTCGAGCGTTCGGTCGCCCTGCTCGACAAGAACACGGTCGGGCTGATGGAGATCAGCTGCGTGGGGATGCTCGGCGCCGCCGAGCTTCGGTTGGGCCAGGCGGGCGGGCTCGCCAAGATCGATCGCGCCTACGATCTCATCGCGCGGAACAAGGGCCGGCCCACGGGGCACATCTCGCTCGACGGTTACACCGCCGTGGCCGACGCGTACCTGACGGCTGCGGCCGAGGCGGCGCCTGCCGCCGGCAAAGAGAGCGGCCGCCGCGCCGAGCAGGCATGCCGCTGGCTCGAGGCTTTCGCCGGGGTGTTCCCGATCGGTCGGCCGGCCGCGTGCTTGATGCGGGGGCGGGCCGCGCTCTTGCGCGGCGACGCCGAACGCGCGCGGCGTTCGTTCGAGGCTGGCCTCGGCGCCGCCGAACAGCTGGGAATGACAACCGAAGCGGGTCGCTTGCGCGACGCGCTCGCGGCCGCGAGCGCCGCAAGATCCATGGGAAAGGGGAGCCGATCGTGACGCCTGCCAAGAACCTCCACGACGTCATCCGCATCATCGACGAGCTGTCTGCGCGCGCGATCGCCGAGGGTGATCGCACCGGGTACTTCACGGCGCTCTACCGCCACGTGGCGGTGAAGTTCGCCTGGGCCATCGCCGACGGCGAGTTCGCCGACGCGGCCCACATGGAGGGCCTCGACGTCGTCTTCTTCAACCGCTACCTGGCCGCGCTCGACGCGTTCAAGGCCGGTCGCAGCTGCTCGCGGTGCTGGGAGGCCGCTTTTCGAGCGGCCGAGCGGGCCGAGCCGACCGTGCTCCAGCACCTCTTGCTCGGGATGAACGCGCACATCAACTTCGACCTCGGGATCGCCGTGGCCGACAGCGTCCCGGCGGCGGGGCTGCCCGCGTTCCGCGCCGACTTCGACAAGATGAACGCCCTCCTCGCCTCGCTCCTCTCGGGCGTGATGACCGATCTCACGAAGGTGTGGCCGCTCCTCCGCGTGCTCAACCGGATCGCGGGGCGCGCCGAGGACGTGTTCGTCGACTTCAGCATGGATGCGGCGCGCGAGATCGCGTGGAGCCACGCGGTGCGCCTCGATTCGGTGGGGCCCGGGGGGCGCGACGCCGAGATTCGTTCGATGGATCTCTTCGTGACGGACATCGCGG
>CALKVR010001006.1 GCA_938004815.1 uncultured Polyangiaceae bacterium
TGCCGGCCTTGTTCCACGTGAACACGGCGTCGCGCTCGTTGAAGCTCTCCTGCGCGAACGCAAAGCCCAGTATGCCCTGCAACCCCCGGACCTCGGTCGGCGTTCTCGGGCTCGCGATCGTCCCGTGGCCCGTGTACGAGTCGGCGGCCCCCGCCCAGCAAAAGAGCGCCCCCACCCTGGTCGCGCAGACGAGGCCGTGAGGGCTGATATCGAAGCGGGTCACGCGGTCGAGGACCTGCTTGGTCGCCCCATCGGTGTTCCAGCACCGCAGGCGGCCTTCGAGGAGGCCGCAGCCCTCGGTCTTGCCGCCGTCCAAGACGCGCGTGATGCGGACGGTCTCGTATGCCTCCGGCATCTGGGTCGACGTGATGGTGAGGCTGATTGTGCCGTCGCTGCCCGGTGGCGGTGTGCCCAGGCTCTCCCAGCACCGGATGCCCTTGTCGCCGCTGCGAACGCAGGTGTGGCGATCGACGGCGAGTAGCTCCTCGATGCCGTCGAGGCCCTTGATACGGCCCACCTGAACCAGGCTCCACGGCCCCTTCTCACGCGACCAGTCCACGCGGCTGACGGTGCCGTCCTTGTGCAGCGCGGAGTAGGAGAGGAGGTGCGAGCCCTGGGCGCCCGGCGCGAGCGCGACGACGTCGCGGAGCCCCGACTTCGGGAGCGGATCTTCGAGGAGCCCCGCGTAGCAGACGAGCTCTCGCTTCACCGATGCGCACATGCCCGAGAGCACGCGCTCGAGGCCATCGATTTTCACCTCACGCGGCAGCTCGCCCGCACCCCAACACTGGAGACCGCGACCCGTTCGGGCGCAGGCGCGCTGATCCGATGCGACGACCTCACGAACGCCGGTGACGGCTTCGATCGGCAGGGGGGTGAGCTGCTCGGGCGGGTGGCCGACGCCGAGACGGCCGAGGGTCACCTCGCCCCAGCAATGGACTTCGTGCTCGCGCGTCAGCACGCAGTGCGCCTCTCTGCTCTTGGTCGACTCGAGCCGGAGCGCTGGAGGGACCGCGATCGTCGTCGGCTTCACCGCACGAGGCTTCGCGGCATCGACGATGTCGATGAAGGGCGGCTTCCAGCAGATCGTCGTCCCGTCGACGCGGGTAGCGCAGTCGGCGTCATCGGGCCAACCGAGGAACGCGACGTCGCTGACCCCCCCGACCGCTCCGAAGTCGTGAACGCCCCCCACCATCGCGTCACGAAGCCCACCCTGCGCGGTGACGATCCCGCCCCCCCAGCACGCAGCGAGGTTTCCGGCGCGAAGCGCGCACATCGTTCGCTCGCGCCCGATGACGGCGAGCGTGCCCGTCGCGCCCGCGATGATTTGCCTGCGCTCCGACGCCGGCACGTCCTCGAATGGCGCGAGGTTCCAGCACACGACGTCGCCCTCCCGCCGGACGGCGCAGAGCTGGTCCTTGATCGCGGCTATGTCCACGGCGTCCTCGATCGGCGGACCGGGGGGCGGACCCGCTACGGCGATCGCCTTGCCCGCTTTCGCGGGCGGGAGGCACACGATTCCCCGCTCGGGGACGAGCGCGCACAAGACGTTCTCGGCGAGCGCCAAGTCGGTCGCTCCGTGGAGCTCGGGCACGTCGGTCGGTACGAACCGGAGCCGACCGGGCCTGCCGGTGCCGAACGCCTCACCCCAGCAGGACACCGCGCCGGACCTGCGAAGAACGCACGTCTCGCGCGGTCGCGTCGCGAGCTGAATGGCGTCGTCGAAACCCACGACACGCGTGGGCCGGGACCGCATCTGGGCCGTGCCGTCACCCAGCTCGCCGGCCTCGTTCGCGCCCATGCACCAGACGCGTCCCCCGCGGAGGACGCAGGTGTGCGTGTCGGTCATCGCGATGTCTGCCGTCGACAGGCACGCGTCGGCGACGCAGCGCTCGCCATCCTTGCACGCGCGGTTGCATCCCCCGCAGTGCGCGTCGGTCCCGAGGCGCGTCTCGTCGCCGTCGCCGGGGCGGTCGTTGCAGTCGCGCAGGACCGGTGGGGCATCGAGGACGACGCCTGGTGGCGCGTTGCTCGCCGACGCCGAGGTAGGGGGCGAGACGTTGGACACCGAGCCGTCGCCACAGGCCAGCAGCCACCCGAGCGTCACGGTCGTGAGGGCGACGTGCTTGGCCATGATCGGATTCGAGCAGACAACGCCTCGGGCAGAATGTGCCGCCGCGACTCCGGTCGGCGGTCCCGCGGGGGATGGATCCAGATCCACCCACATGTAGGCAAATCTGGATCGTCGGCGATCAGCCACCCTTATGATTCACTGTAAATACAGCGCTTTAGCATCGCTTCGGAGCCTGGCCCGGCCCGTGCTTGAGGGGCGCGCCATGACGAAGTCCCTCGCCCTCCTCCCCCTCGCGGCCCTGTTCGCGTCGCTCTCGCTCGGTTGCGAAGAGGAGCCTGGCACCACCGCCGAGGACGCGTTCCTCAAGAACGTGGAGAAGACCGGCGGCAAGAGCCAGAAGTGGATCTACGAGGGCTGGCTGCCCAAGCTCGATGAGCCGACGATCTTCGTCTCGCTCAAGGCCCACACCGCGCGCGTCACCGGCCTCTTGCCGGAGGGCTTCTCCGGGCAGCTCCCGTTCTACGCGCGCACCAAGGTGCTCGCGACCGGGCGCACGCAGATGACGGTCGTCTATCCGATCGCGACCGGCGCGATCGATCCCTCGACGGGCAAGGCGCCCGCCGGTCCGGGCCACTACCCCAAGCTCTACGCCGTCCCCTTCACGCCCACGAACGAGAAGGCGGCGTGGGGCGGGTTCCCGTTCATGAAGTACCACGCGTCGCGCGGGCTCGCGTTCCACGGCCCCATCACCTCGACCCGCAACGCCGACACCGGCGATTGGGAGTGGATCCTCAGGCGTGGCCCCGTCTCGCACGGCTGCAACCGCATGCAAGGCGAGCACGTCGTCGAGCTCGCGCACGTCCTCGGGATGGACATGTCGATGCCGCATTCGTCGGGTGAGACCGCACAGCTCCCCGTCGGGATCGACATCTCGAACGAGTTCGACACGTTCGATGGCAAGTTCGTCGACGTCGACTACCCCGCGATGGCGGCGGTCAAGCGCCCCACCGGCAACGTCGACGTGTTCCCCACCTGGGACTCGCGCAACCTCCCGCAGATCGTCTGCGCCTACGACAAGAACCGGCCCGTCGACGGCCAGCACTGCGCGAGCGCCGGCCAGATCAAGCAGGACTACGCCACCGGCGAGATGCTGGTCGTCGCGGACGCAAGCCCCTGGATCGGCAGCGTGTGCGCGTCGGACGCGGACTGCGGCTTCACCGCCGACGGTGAGCCCGGCCACTGCATCAAGGACGGCGCCGACGGCTACTGCTCGATCGAATGCGAGGGCTACTGCCCCGACAAGGACGGCCACGCGGCGACGTTCTGCGCCAAGACGGCCGACGGCGGGCAGTGCCTCGCCAAGGCTGCGCCCGAGAACGAGGGCTGCGCGTCGATTCCGGGCACCAGCGCCGAAGCGCGCGAGCGCTTCCTCGGATCGAGCGGCGCCGCGGCGAAGGTCGCGACCGTCTGCACGTTCTGAGCGCGTCGCGTCGCGTCGCGTGGCTCAGTCGTACTCTTCTTCGTGCGGAGCGGGCGTGAGCTTGAGCCACTGCATGATGAGCGCGTGGATGGCGTAGACCACCGGCGTGAGAAAGACCGCGACGACGACCTTGATCAGGTACTCGCGGACGATCTTCGCGCCGATCCACCCCCAGCTGCGATCATCGACCCCGGCCCAAAAGATCGCGTTGATGGTCGCGGTGTCGATCAGCTGGCTGAGGAGGGTCGAGCCGGTCGCGCGCAGCCACAGGTGCTTGCCCCGCGTCATCTTCTTCCAGAAGAGGAAGATGTTGATGTCGAGGATCTGTCCGATCAAGTACGCGACCAGAGATGCGAGAAAGAGCTTGGAGCTGCCGCCGAAGATCTTGGCGAACTCGCCGTCCTGAAAATAGGTGTCGGGGTCGGTCGGCAGCGCGGTCGTCAGCACGAGCGCGCCGTACGTGAGCGTGGCCATCGCCGCGCCGACCAACGTGATGAAGCGCGCGCCGCGGCGACCGTAGAAATCGTTGATGACGTCGGTGAGGAGGAACGTCACCGGAAACAGCACCATCCCGACGCTCACGGGACCGACGAACGTCGAGAAGTTCTTGCCGCCCGTCATGTTGCCGAGGAGCAGGCACGTCACGAAGATGCCGGCCAACACGACGAAGAGCTTCTGCTCGACGCTGATGGCGCGCGGCGGGTCGGGGTGGCCGTCGCGCAGCTCGCGGGCCACGCTCTTCAGCGTCTCCTCGGTCTTGGACACGGCCGAGGATTACCAGAGATCGGCCGTCATTGGGTCGAGCGCCCTCAGTCGCCCCAAGCGCCGGCGGCCTTCCAGACGCGCCGGTCCCCGGGGTGCATCGACCACTGGCGGAGCATTCGCTGAACGGTTGCGCTATCGGGTACGGGCGGCTCGAGGGGCAGCTCGTCGGCGGGGATGTGGCGACGACCGACGAAGGAGCGGTTGCGAAGGTAGACAGACCGCCCGCCGGAGGTCTCGGGGAAGAAGGTCAGGTCGTAGCGAATGCCGTTCAGGCGGACGAGGAAGATGTCGCTGGAGACAGCCGCGAGCTCGTGCTCGACGACGACGCCGGCCGCCTCGAAGTCGGGCATCGCGATCGTCAAGGTGCCGCCAGCGTCCTCGATGATCATGCGGCCGAGGCGAAAGGGGTCGACGTACGTACCGACGTGGCGGCCGAACGTCGACGGATCGACGGTGTAGAGCGGCGCGGTCGCCGGCTCCGGGAGATCGACGAGCGTCTCCATCGCGACATCCACGCTGTGATCGAAGTCGGCGACGATGCCGCTGACGATGATGCAGAGCGCGAAGTCTTGCTCGGGGAGGACCCAGAAATCGGTGGTGAAGCTGTTGGTGTTGCCACCGTGGAACCAGACCGGCATCGGGTAGTAGGTGCCGCCGGTGGTGAGAAACCCATCCCAGAGGGCCATACCGTAGCCGTAGTGCCGGGTGCCGTTGAGGTAGCCGGTGGTCACGTGCGGCGTGGTGATCTCGCTTCGAAGGGCGTCCGAGAGCACGGCCGGGCTCCCGTTTCGGATGAACGCGGCCCACTGCATCATTTGCGAGGGCGTCGACCAGATGTTGGCGGCGGGCCGCGCCGACGCGGCGTCTGTCACCTCTTCCATCGGGACCTCACCGAGCTCGCCGCCGAAGGCGAGGTCGGTCAGCGTGTAGCCGTACCCGATCGCGTAGTCGCCGTCAGCTTCGACCTCGGCCCGGCGCGCGAACGTCCGCGTCATCCCGAGGGGCAAGAGGACGTCTTCGCGGACGATGTCGGGCCACCTCCGGGCGTCGAGCGTCTCGCTGATCAGGCCCGCGTAAGACAAGCCCGCGTTCGAGTAGTTGTAGAACGTCCCCGGCGGGGCCATGACGTAGCCCTCGGTCGCGTAGTGCCCGTAGAAAAAGTCTGCGAGCGCGGCGTCGTCTCCCGAGCCGAGCCAGTCGAGGGTGTCGACGAGGCCCGATTGGTGGCTGAGCACGTGATGCAGGGTGACGGTGTCGTCCCAGCTTTCGTCGCGCGCGAACTCCAAGGCCGGAAGCGCGGCGCCGAGGGTGTCATCGAGCGCAACGGCTCCCGCCTCCACGTCGCGCAGCAGCAGAGCGGCCGTCATCGGCTTGGTGACGGAGCCGATCTGCATCAGGGTCGACGTCTCGAGCGGCTCGAGGCCCGCGGCGTCCTTGCTGCCGAACGCGTGCGCGAAGGTGATCTGCCCCGACTCCATGATCGCGACCGACACGCCGTAGCCCCCGCTCTCGGCCAGGTCTTGCCTCAGGGCTTCGACGAACGCGTCGAAGCGCGGGTCCCACCCGCCGCCCTCGCCGCCCGCGCCGGTGCTCGACGTCGACGGCGGCGCGCCGCCCGGCCCGGCTCCGTCGTCGCCGCAGGCCCAAGCCGCCGCCGTGAGCGCGGCGATCGCGCCCATCCGGGCGAGCGTCGGGCGTGTGAGCATGCCTCAAGAGAAGCAAAGGCGAGGTTCGCGGTCAAAGGGCGCGCGCGCGTGCCCTTTCGGGGGCCAGTCGGTCGAGCGCGAGGTTGAGCTCGAGGACGTGGACCGTCGGCTCACCGAGGATGCCGAGGAGCGGGGCCGTGGTGTGCTCGCGCACGAGCGCGCGAACGGCTTCGGGATCGAGCCCGCGCGCCCGCGCGACGCGTTCGGCTTGGTAGGCCGCCGCTGCCGGCGAGATGTGCGGATCGAGGCCGCTCGCCGACGCGGTCACGAGATCGACGGGAATGGGCGCGTCGTTCTCGGGGTCCGCCGCGCGCAGCGCCTCGATACGAGCTTTGACCGCGTCGTGCAGAGCCGGGTTCGTGGGACCCAGGTTGGTGCCCGACGATGCCTTGGCATTGTTGGGGAACGGGCCGGTCCCGGAGGGCCTGCTCCAGAAGTACGCGGGGTCGGCGAACGGCTGACCGATGAGCGACGAGCCGAGGACGCGGCCGTCGGCTTCGATCAGGCTGCCGTTGGCCTGCTTGGGGAAGACGGCCTGCGCGATACCGGTGACCGCGGCCGGATAGGCGAGGCCGCACAGCACCGTGAAGAGGCCGAGCAGGACGAGGGCGGGGCGAACGACGGAGACCATGGGTTTGTCTTTCAGTCAGACGTCAGACGAGGTGGAGCGCGGTGAGGAACATGTCGATGGCCTTGATGCAGGGGAACGGGAGCACCACGCCACCGAGGCCATAGATGAGGATGTTGCGGCGCAGGATCTCGGGCGCGGGCCCGGGCCGGTACGCGATGCCGCGGAGGGCGAGCGGAATGAGCGCGAGGATGATGAGCGCGTTGAAAATGACGGCCGAGAGGATCGCGCTCCGCGCCGAGGTGAGCTGCATGACGTCGAGCGCCTCGAGCGCCGGATAGGTAGCGCCGAACGCGGCGGGGATGATGGCGAAGTACTTGGCGATGTCGTTGGCGATGCTGAACGTCGTCAGCGCGCCGCGCGTCATCAAGAGCTGCTTTCCGATCTCGACGATCTGGATGAGCTTGGTCGGGTTGGAGTCGAGGTCGACCATGTTGCCGGCCTCTTTCGCGGCTTGCGTGCCGGTGTTCATGGCCACGGCGACGTCGGCCTGCGCCAGCGCCGGCGCGTCGTTGGTGCCGTCGCCCGTCATCGCGACGAGGTGCGCCTTCGACTGATACTCGCGGATCTTGGCGAGCTTCGCCTCGGGCGTGGCCTCGGCGAGGAAGTCGTCGACGCCCGACTCGGCCGCGATGGCCGCGGCGGTGAGCGAGTTGTCACCCGTGATCATCACGGTGCGGATGCCCATGCGGCGGAGCTCGGCGAACTTCTCTTTGATGCCGCCCTTGACGATGTCCTTCAATCGAATGACGCCGAGGACGCGCGCGCTCTCGGCGATCACCAGCGGGGTGGCGCCCTGCTTGGCGATCTCGTCGACGAGGTGGCGAACCTCGGGCTCGAGCTTGCCGCCGTGCTCCACGACGAACCTCTCGATGGCGTCCGTCGCGCCCTTGCGAATCCGGCGCTGGCCGATGTCCACGCCGCTCATCCGCGTCTGGGCGGTAAAGGGGACGAACTGGGCGCCGAGCTCCCGTAGATCGCGCCCGCGGATGCCGTACTTCTCTTTGGCGAGGACGACGATGCTCCGACCCTCCGGGGTCTCGTCGGCGAGAGACGAGAGCTGCGCCGCGTCGGCGAGCTCGGCGTCCTTGACCCCGCGGACCGCGATGAGCTCGGTGGCTTGCCGGTTGCCGAGCGTGATCGTGCCCGTCTTGTCGAGGAGGAGCACGTCGACGTCGCCGGCCGCTTCGACCGCGCGGCCGGAGGTGGCGATGACGTTTGCCTGGATCATGCGGTCCATTCCCGCGATGCCGATCGCCGAGAGCAGACCGCCGATCGTGGTGGGGATGAGGCAGACGAGGAGGGCAACGAGGACCGTCATCGGGACCTCCGAGCCGGAGCCCGCCGAGGCTACGGCGTACTTCGAGTAGGGCAGGAGCGTGACCGTCGCGAGGAGGAAGACGATCGTGAGCGCGGCGAGGAGGATGTCGAGCGCGATCTCGTTGGGCGTCTTCTGGCGCTTGGCGCCCTCGACCATCGCGATCATGCGATCGAGGAAGGTCTCGCCGGGGTTGGCGGAGATCCGCATGACGATCCAGTCGGAGAGGACGCGGGTGCCGCCGGTGACCGCCGATCGGTCGCCGCCGCTCTCGCGGATGACGGGGGCGCTCTCGCCGGTGATGGCGCTCTCGTCGACGGTCGCGACACCGTCGATGATGTCGCCATCGCCGGGGATCAGATCGCCGGCCTCGACCAGGACGAGGTCCCCTTTGCGCAAGCGCGAGGAGGGGACGGGCTCCTGCTTCGCCTCGCGGCTCGGCTCGGCGAGGCGCTTGGCGATCACGTCCTGGCGCGCCTTGCGCAGGCTGTCGGCCTGGGCCTTGCCGCGCCCCTCGGCCATCGCCTCGGCGAAGTTGGCGAAGAGCACGGTGAACCAGAGCCAGGCCGAGATCGCGAAGATGAACCCCGCAGACATCTCGCCGGCGCCGGTCGCCGCTGCGTGGAGGGCAAGCACGAGGGTGAAGGCGCTCCCGATCTCGACCACGAACATGACCGGGTTGCGGATCATCTTGCGCGGATCGAGCTTCTTCAGCGCGTCGACGGCGGCGACCTTGACGATCGCCGGATCGAAGAGCGGACGAGCCACTGGTACCGTTTCTGTCTTGCTGCTCATGTCAGTGTCCCATCATCTGGAGGTGCTCGACGATCGGGCCGAGCGCGAGCGCGGGGATGAACGTCAGCGCGCCGACGAGGACGATCGTCCCGCACAAGAGGCCGACGAAGAGCGGCGTGTGGGTCGGGAGCGTCCCCGGGCTGGCGGGCACGATCTTCTTCTTGGCGAGCGAGCCGGCGATCGCGAGCGCCGGGATGATCACCCAGTAGCGCGCGATGAGCATGGCGATGCCGCCGCTCGTCGCATAAAAGGAGCCGCTGGCGGTGAGACCCGCGAAGGCGGAGCCGTTGTTGTTCCCCATCGACGAGTACGCGTAGAGGATCTCGCTGAAGCCGTGGGCGCCAGGGTTGGCGAGCGGCGGCGACGCCGTTCCCCACTCACCCAGGCAAGCGATCGCGGTCATCACGAGCACGGTGGCTGCCGGCAAGAGGATGCCGAGGCTCGCCATCTTCATCTCCTTGGCCTCGATCTTCTTGCCCAGGTACTCGGGCGTGCGTCCGACCATGAGGCCGGCGATGAAGACCGCGACCACGACGTAGATCAGCATGCCGTACAGGCCCGAGCCGACGCCGCCGAAGATGATTTCGCCGAGCGGCATCAACCACATCGGCACGAGCCCGCCGAGCGGCGTGTAGCTGTCATGCATCGAGTTGACCGAGCCGTTGGAAGCCGCGGTGGTGGCGGTCGCCCAGAGCGTCGAGTCGGCGATGCCGAACCGCACCTCTTTCCCCTCCATGTTGCCGCCCGCGTGGAGCGTGCTCGCCACCTGGTCGGCGCCGAGCTGCGTGAGGATGGGGTTCCCCGCTTGCTCGCTCCAGTTGCACACGACGAGCAGCGGAATGAATATCGCGAGCATCGCGGCGTAGATCGCCCAGCCCTGGCGCTTGTCCTTCACCATCTTGCCGAAGGTGAAGCAGAGGCCGGCCGAGATGATCAGGATCGAGAGGAGCTCCATGAAGTTCGAGGCGGCGTTCGGGTTCTCGAACGGGTGAGACGAGTTGACGTTGAAGAAGCCGCCGCCGTTCGTTCCGAGCTGCTTGATCGCGATCTGCGATGCGGCCGGGCCCATCGCGAGCCCCTGCTCGAGGACGGCGTTGCCGTCGGCGTCGGCCGTTGCCTGGAGGAGCGACGCGGTCGTCGCCGGCGAGAACGTCTGCACGACGCCCTGCGACACGAGCAGGAGCGCGAGCACCGCCGAGAGCGGAATGAGGATGTAGAGCGTGCTCCGCGTCAGATCGACCCAGAAGTTTCCGAGGCCGGTCGCTTCTTTCCGGGTGAAGGCGCGAATGAGGGCCACGAGGACGGCCATGCCCGTCGCCGCCGAGACGAAGTTCTGCACCGTCAGCGCCGCCATCTGGGTGAAGTAGCTGAGCGTCGTCTCTCCACCGTAGGCCTGCCAGTTCGTGTTCGAAGTGAAGCTGGACGCGGTGTTGAAGGCGAGCTCGGGCGCGATTTCACCCATGCCGTCGGGGTTGAGCGGCAGCACCGTCTGGAGGCGTTGGATGCCATAGACCGCGAGCGCCCCGAAGAAGTTGAACGCGAGGCACGCGAGCGCGTACGTCTTCCACGTCATCTCCTCGTCTTCACGGACGCCGGCGATCCGATAGAAGAGCCGCTCGACCGGGCCGAAGACGCGCGACGCGGTCCCGGCGTTGCCCTCGTACACGCGCGCCATGTAGGCACCGAGCGGGATGGCCAGGAGCGTGAGCACCGCCAGGTAGACGACGATGGTGATGATCGAGTGCGCGGTCATGACAGCTTCTCGGGATAGAGCAGCGCGAAGAACAGATAGAAGAGGAGCAGCAACGAGAGCGCTCCGGCTGCGTAGAACAGGATGGTCATGGTGGGCCTCAGACGCGCTCGGCGAGCTTCACGAAGCCGATCGAGAGCGCGAAGAAGACGGCGAACAAGAGAACGAAAACGACGTCCATCAGAGCCTTCCTTGGGCGTGAACCCTACGGCGCGGCGCGTCCCAAACGGATCAAGGTGCCTCGGGGCGACATCAAGAACGCATCAAGGTCGCCCCGGAGGGTGTCGGTGCAACTTCAGAACCAGGCGGTGGCCCCCAACGTGATCGTGTCCTGGTAGCGGGCGTCCGGTGCGAAGGGCGCGGCGTCGCCATCACCGGCGACGTCGCCCTTGAAGAACATGTCACCCGCCGCGTGATCGTGGCGGTACTCGAGGCGCACCGAGACGTGGTCGACGGCGCGCGCTTCGAGCGTGGCAGTCTGAGAGGCGACCCATTCCACCGGCCAGAAGATCCGGGACGCTTCACCCGCGCCGTTCGAGGCCGCCTTTTCGTAGAACGCATCGGCGCGGAGCCCGAGGTAGAGCCAATCGATCATCTTGAACTGGCTCGCGAGCGCGCCGGCCACCCAGAAGCTCGTGCCGAGGTCGGTCGGCTCGAACCCGGCGTCGAAGTGCGGTTGGATCTTCAGCCAATCGGTGGCGGTCCAGGTGACATGCGTGTCGAACGTGCTCCGCCAGGGATCGCCCTCCGGGATATCGTCGGCGCGCTCGATGCCGCCGAAGTAGAGGAGGCTCCAGGCGACCGCGTCGTTGGCGTAGTTGAGCTGGAGGTACCCCGACTTCTCGGGGTTGTTGTCGACGACGGTGTTCCAGCCGTTGACGATGCCGAGCGTCACCGCCCACTCGTCCGTCGCCTTCAGCGTGCCGCGTGCGCCGGTGTGGTAGAACGGCAGCCCGAAGAACAGGTTCGAGCGCGACCACTGCCAGTTGTCCTTCACGGCGATCGACTCAGGGCCCACCGGCGAGAGAAAAATGCCGCCTTGCAAGAGCAAGCCGGAGAGCACGTCGAACTCGTAGCCGGCGTAGGCCTGCTGCACGAAACGCCAGGTATCGAGCGACGAAGGATTTGCGCCGGACGCACCCGGTACGCTCGGCTCGGCCAAGTAATACGTGTCGGGGGTGTGCCCGGCCTGGAGGGTGACGCGCGCCTGCGCGCCCTCGTACGCGAGCTGTCCGTCGAGGGCGACGTTCGAGATGGTGAACGTGTTGTGCCGGTTGTCGAAGCCGCGAAAGTTCGTGATGCCGTTGTCCGGATCGTCGAAGTTCCATTGGTAGTAGACCTCGGCGTACCCCCCGAGCGTGATCTCGGGCTCGGGCGGTGCTTCCTTGGCCTTGCGCTCCGCCTCGGCCTTCTCGGCTGCGACCTTCGCCGCGGCCGCTCGCTCCTTGCCGCGGCGGCGCTCGAGCTCGGCCTTCAGCGCGGCGAGCTCGGTGGCAGCGGCGTCCGCCTTGGTCTCCGCCTGCTTCGTCCGCTCCTCCAGAGCTCGGATGGCGTCCTCGAGCGCCTTCACCGCTTGGGGATCCACGGCCGGAGGCGGCGGGTCGGCGGGCGGCGGCTGGGCCGGACGAGGTTGGGCGGGACGCGGCTGGGCGAGCGCGAGCGACGGTGCGCCCACCACTGCCAAGGTGGCGATAATCGTGAGATTGAGACGACGCGACATGGGGCCACCGTAGGACCCGACGGATCAGTCGCCGATCAAGCCGCTCTGCTTCGTGATCAGGATTTTCTCAAGCTTCGGCACGCGCGAGCAACTGCTCCAGCACATCGGCGATCTCCGGAACCTCGGCGAGAGCGGCGAGCGCGCGGGTTCGCTGGCGGATCCGTTCGATATCGAAGCCGCGAGCGAGGACCAGCAGAGCGGCCGCGTCGCTGAGATCCTTCGGGCGACCAGCGATGACTTTGAAGACGACGAGATCCTCGCCTCGCGCCATCGGCACCTCGACGTTGCCGAAGCGCGACGGCACGACGTAAGTGCAGCTTCGAGCCGGCGCTCACCCGGTCCGAGCTTTGCGCGCGTTCGCTTGGATGCGCGCCCACCTTTGGCGGACTTCTTCGACTTCACGTTCGCTCCCAGGATCCCGGGGCCCCGGCCAGAGTCCCATGTCCGCGAGCGCGTTCAAAGCGGAGAGGGCCTCGGCGATGGCTTGCTCCCGCTGCGGCCCCTCTGCTCGGCGAAGCTCGTCCTCGCGGCGGCTCGCCTCTCGGTGCCCGCGGCGCATTCGGAGCAGCGCGTCTTTCTCGGAGGCTTCGGAGGGCGGCATGCTCCTCGGAGCGTAGCTCATGGGGCAGCACGCTGGCGTGGGTGTGTGGAGGACGTTCCCGGAGCTCCGCGGGGCCGAAGGATTTCTCCAAGCCCTCCGCAAGATTCGGTACAACTCGGTCCGGTGAACGAATCGGACCGCGGCCCGGCGTCGGTGGCTCCGCCCGTTTACTCGCCGCGGCTC
>CALKVR010001007.1 GCA_938004815.1 uncultured Polyangiaceae bacterium
GTCGTTCATTCCGCCGGAGCCGCTCGTGCCGGACGTCGATCCGCTGGTGCTCGCGCTGGTCGTGCCGGCCCCGGTCGCGCTCGTGCTCGCGCCGCTCGAGGTCGACGCATCGCCGACGTAGACGGGTGAGTCCACGCAGCCCGCAAGCAAGAGCACGAAGCAAGAAGCCCGACCGCACGCCGCCATCGCGTTCAGCGTAGCCGAGCTTCGGTCGCGCTCACTTCTCGATCTTGCAGACCTTGGCCGTGACCTTGCCCTTGATGTGACCGTCGCCGCCGCTGCTCGCGCTGTTCGCCATGTCGAGCTTGAAGGTGACCTGCTTCTCCGAGAAGCTCTCGATGGAGACCTCGTTCTTGGTCATGCTGACGCTGCTCCATGGCGCGAGGCCGCTCGGGCCCGAGTCGTCCTTGAAGAAGAAAGCGGGTGAGAGCGGGAGAGGATCTTTCGAGCCGACGGCCCATTGGTCCATGTTCACGGTGTCGAACGTGAGGGCCCAGTCGTTGCCGCCGACGGGCTTGTCACCCTTCGCCTCGGTCTCGCACGTCGCGCCCTTTACCCCGTCGTTGAAGACCCTGATGAAGAACTTGTAGGCGCCGGGCTTGCCCTTGTCGTCTTCATCGCGCGGGAACAGATCGACGAACGCGGCGCCGACCTTGAGCTTGACCGCGCGCTTGTCGTCCATCTTGACGTCGAGCTCGCCACCCATCGCGGCATCCCCAGCAGCCGATGCGGCGGAGCCGGCGCTGTTGGCGCCTGCGGCCGACGATGCGGGCGATCCGCTCGGAGAGGTCTTGCCACTCTCTCCACATGCAAACGCCGCGAGAGCGAGCAGCGACACGGCGCATGACTGAACGAGAGTGTGGCTCTTCATGGTCCCCCTCCTACGAAAAGGGCCGGTTCGACCTCCCCGAATCCGAAACCGGGGCTGTGACAAATCGACCTCGGCGAGCTAAGGTTCGCGCCCTTTCCCCCAAGGAGCCTGAGCCCATGACGACCCCGATCCGAAGCGTGTGTGTCATCGGTGGCGGCGTGATGGGGAGCGGCATTGCAGCGCATTTCGCCAACGCCGGCGTGCGCGTGCTGCTCCTCGACATCGTCCCCCCGAACCTGACCGACGCCGAGCGCAAGGACAAGAAGAACCGCGACCGCTTCGCCGCCGGCGGCCTGGAAAAGGCGCTCAAAGCGCGCCCCGCCGCGTTCTTCCATCCCTCGTTCGCGAACCTCGTTCGGACCGGCAACATCGACGACGATCTCGAACAGGCGAAAGACGTCGCCCTCGTCATCGAGGCCATCATCGAGAAGCTCGAGCCGAAGAAGCAGCTCTTCGCCAAGCTCGAGAAGATCGTGAGCCCCACCACGATCATCGCCTCGAACACCTCGGGCCTCCGCATCGCCAAGATGACCGAGGACCTGGGCGCGGACTTGAAGAAGCGCTTCCTCGTGATGCACTTCTTCAACCCGGTTCGCTACATGAAGCTCCTCGAGCTCGTGGCCGGCCCCGACACGTCGAAAGAGACCCTCGAGCGCATCCGCAAGTTCGGTGAAGACGTGCTCGGCAAGGGCGTCGTCTTCGGCAAAGACACCCCGAACTTCGTCGGCAACCGCATCGGTGCCCACAGCATGATGGTGGCGATCCACCAGATGCTCGAAGACGGCCTCGCCCCCGAAGACGTCGACAACCTCACGGGGCTGCCGATGGGCCACCCCAAGAGCGCGAGCTTCCGCACCGCCGATCTCGTCGGCCTCGACACGTTCAGCCACGTGGCCGACAACTGTTACACCTCGCTCACCGAGGATGAGGATCGCGACGTCTTCAAAGTGCCGCCCTACATCCTGAAGATGGTCGAGAACAAGCAGCTCGGCGACAAGACCAAGGGCGGCTTCTACAAGCGCATGCCCGACAAGAGCGTGCAGACGCTCGACCCCAAGACCGGCCAGTACCGAGCCAAGGGCGGCGACGAAGCGATCGCCAAGCTGACCAAGGGCATCTCGAAGATCGAGGACACCGCGGAGCGGCTGAAGAAGCTCGTCGCCGACACCGGCAAGGGCGGCACCTACGCATGGAAGGTGCTGTCGCGCTCGCTCGCGTACTCGGCGCGCCGCATCGGCGAGATCTCGGACGACATCACCGCCGTCGATGACGCGATGAAGTGGGGCTACAACTGGGAGCTGGGCCCGTTCGAGACCTGGGACGCGCTCGGCTTCGCCGAGACCGTCGACCGGATGCAAAAAGACGGCATCAAGCTGCCCGATTCCATCCTCAAGATGAAGGCGAGCGGGGCCAAGTCGTTCTACACGGCGGACGGCAAGGTCTTCGATCTCAAGAAGGGCGAGTACGTCACCCGCACCGTCGACCCGCGCAACAAGACCATCGTCCAGGTGCGCAAGGGCTCGGCCCCGGTGCTCAAGAACGACGGCGCCGAAGCGTGGGACATCGGTGACGGCATCCTCGGCGTCACCTTCAAGACCAAGGCGAACAGCCTCGACGCCGACGTCATCTCGATGCTCGGCAAAGCGGCCGACGAGGCGGAGAAGAACTTCCGCGGCGTCGTCATCGCCAACCAGGGCGAGCACTTCTGCGTCGGCGCCAACATCTTCCTCGTGGTGATGGCGGCCCAGAACAAGGAGTGGGACCAGCTGCGCGCTACCGTCGCCCAGCTCCAGAACACCTCGCAGCGCCTGCGCTACGCGTCGGTGCCGGTCGTGGTCGCGCCCTACGGCATGACCCTCGGCGGCGGCCTCGAGGTGTGCTTCGCCGGCGACGCCGTCCAAGCGGCGGCCGAGACGTACTCGGGCCTCGTCGAGGTCGCGGTGGGTCTCATCCCCGGCGGGGCCGGTACCCTGAACATGCTCTGGCGCGCGCTCGAGGGCGTGATCGAGGGCGCCTCACTCAACACGATGGAGATCGTGGCCCAGGTCTTCAAGAACATCGCCTTGGCCAAGGTCGCCACCAGCGCCGACGAAGCGAAGATGTTCGGCTACTTCCGCAAGACCGACGGCGTCTCGTTCGACCGCGCTCGCCAGGTCACCGAGGCCAAGGCGCGCGCGATCGGCCTCGCCGAGAGCGGCTATCACCCGCCCGCACCGAAGAGCTACGTGCTCCCCGGTGATAGCGGAATCGCAACACTGGGTATGATGGTCGACACCCTCGTGGCCGGTGGTTACGCTTCCGAGCACGACGGCAAGATCGCGCGCAAGCTCGCCACCGTTCTCTGCGGTGGCAAGGGCGGCGGGCAGCGCGCCGTGACCGAAGACGAGATGCTCGAGCTCGAGCGTGAGGCGTTCGTCAGCCTCTGCGGCGAGCCCAAGAGCCAAGAGCGCATGCAGTACATGCTCATGAACAACAAGCCGCTTCGTAATTAGGACGGGAGAGAGAACATGTCAGACATCGTCATCGTCGATGCGGTTCGCTCGGCCGTCGGCCGTGCCCTCAAGGGTTCGCTCGCTCAGCGGCGGCCCGACGAGCTCGCGGGTGAGGTCATCCGCGGCCTGCTCGCGCGTAACCCCAAGCTCAAGCCCGAGCACGTCGAGGATCTCGTCCTCGGCTGCGCGATGCCCGAGGGCGAGCAGGGCCTGAACGTGGCCCGACCGGTCGCGTTCCTCGCCGGGCTCAACCAAGAGACGGGCGCGCAGACCATCAACCGGTTCTGCTCGAGCGGTCTCCAAGCCATCGCCACCGCGGCGGGTGCCATCGCCACCGGGTCCGACGACGTGATCATCGCCGGCGGCGTCGAGTCGATGAGCATGGTGCCGATGACCGGCAACAAGATCTCGATGTCGCCCGAGGTCATGGACAAGTACGCCGCGGTGTACACGCCGATGGGCATCACCGCCGAGAACGTCGCCAAGAAGTTCGAAATCTCTCGGCAACAGCAAGACGAGTTCGCGCTCAAGAGCCAGCAAAAGGCAGCGGCCGCTCAGAAGGCGAACAAGTTCGACCAAGAGATCGTGCCCGTCAGCGGGATCCGCTACGAGAACAACGAGCGCGTCATCCGCGAGTTCAAGATCGACGAGATGGTGCGCGCCGACACGACCCTCGAGGGGCTCGCCTCGCTCAAGCCCGCGTTCGCCCAGGGCGGCAGCGTCACCGCCGGCAACGCCTCGCCGCTCTCCGAC
>CALKVR010001008.1 GCA_938004815.1 uncultured Polyangiaceae bacterium
GTCGACCTCGGCCGGCGCCTCGGGCTCGCGTGCAGCGTCTTGCCGACCGACGAGCCCTTCAGCGGGCAGGCGAGCCGCGTCCGCATCCTCATGATCGACATCGGCTCCGAGACCGTCGGGCTGATGGTCGACGAGGTCCTCATGGTCCACCGGCTCGGTCCGCTCGACGTCGAGCGCGCCAGCCACGCGGTGGGCCCCGACGTCGACCGCCACGTCGCGGGCATCGCGCGGCCCGGTGACGGCAGCGAAGTCATCCTCCTCCTCGACGCCAAGGCGCTGGTAGCATGAAGCGCTCAGGATGACCGCGTCATGAGCTTGAAGCTCGCGTTCGGGCGCGACGAGCCCAAGGAGTCGCGCCGCAGCGACTCGCGTAACCTCGTCCGCTTTCTGGTCGGCGAAACGTGCTACGCGTTCGACGTCGGCGCGGTCGAAGAGGTCGCGAACCCGGCGGGCCTGACCGCGCTGCCCGAGATGGGGGCGGCGATCGCGGGGGTGACCGATCATCGCGGCCGCATCGTCCCCGTCGTCGATCTGCGCGCCAAGTTCGGGGCCCCGGCGCTGACCAGCCGCCAGACCAAGTGGCTCTTGATGCGCTCGTCGTACGGCCTCGTCGGGTTCGTGGTCGACCGCGTGCTCGACGTCGTGTCCGCCGAAGGGCCGATGAACCCCGCGCCGCGGCTGGGGGCACCGGGCACCACGCGCGCCATCGTCGGCGTCGTCAACGTCGACGGCGTGCTCGTCTTCGTCCTCGACGAGGACGCCGAGGCGAGCATCGTCGCCAACGTGGATCTTTCGGCCGGCCCCTGAGCCGTCAGAGCTCTCGGCGCGGCGCTGCCTCTGGCGGGCCGTCTTCTGCGTCGGGGCGCACCTTCTCGGCGTCGATGGCACCAACACCTTGCCGGCAGCGTCTCGCAAGATCACGGCTGGACCGCCGTGCGGTGTGGCGATGACGTCGACGGGCGTGAGCTCGACGTAGCCCGCGGGCGGCCGCTCGGCGGCGACGGCGCGCGTTTCACGGGGGCTCGGCTCGGCCGCGACCGGCGCCGTCACCGGCGGCGCGACGACGGGGCGGGCGCTGGCGCGCACCCGGCTGCCGCAGTCAGGATGGACACGCCCCCGAACCACCGCGCTCGATCAACGAGCGAGCGCCCTCCGCGCGAGCGAGGTAGCGTTGCCCTCATGGCAGAGAGCGTAGCAGCGAAGACGACCATCATCGGCATCAGCGGCAGCCTCCGAAAGGCGTCGCTCAACACCACCCTGCTCCGCGCCGCCGCCGCGGCCGCGACCGACGGCGCCAGCGTCGAGATCGCAACGATCCGCGGTATCCCCCTCTACGACGGCGACGTCGAAGCCGAGAGCGGCATCCCGCCCGAGGTCGCCGCGCTCAAGGACCGGGTCGCCGCTGCCGACGGGCTGCTCATCGTGACCCCCGAGTACAACAACTCGATCCCCGGTGTCCTCAAGAACGCCATCGACTGGATGTCTCGGCCGGGTTCGGACATCGGGCGCGTCTTCGGCAACAAGCCGGTCGCGATCATGGGCGCGTCTCCCGGACGTTGGGGGACGATCCTCTCGCAAGCCGCGTGGCTCCCAGTCCTGCGCACGTTGGGCGCCCAGCTCTGGACGGGAGGCCGCCTCCAGGTCGCGAGCGCGAGCAAGGTCTTCGACCAAGACGGCGCGATCGTCGACGACGCGGTCAAGAAGCAGCTCGACGGGTTCATGACCGGCTTCGCCGGCTTCGTGCGCGCGGAGAAGCGGGCTCGCGCCGGGTCGAGCTAGCGGGCACCCCCCGAGCGTCACTAGTATCCGGCTCGAGTGCCGAGCCGAATCATCCCCGAAGAGGGAGGCGCGACCGCCCGAGCGTCGAGCTCGTCTGCGATCCTGGGCGATCCGCAGGGCGAGGCGATCCGCCGGCTGAGGCTCGTGAGCTTGGCGGCGGCGATCGTCCCGTCGCTCTACCTCGTCTTGCTGTCGATCGTCTCGCCGCGCGGTTCGCCCATCCGCGAAGCGCGCGCGCTCACGATGACGATGATCGGCGGCGCGATCGCGCTGTCATTGCTCGTCAACCTGGCGCTGCGGCGAGAGTCGATCCCCGTGGCTCGCCGCCTCGACATCGGGTTCGGCTACGAGGTCCTGATCGCCCTGCTCCTCGCGACGATGCGCCACTCGGTGCCGTGGATGCCGGGCGACGGGTTCCGCGAAGTCTCGCCGGTCGCGGTTGTCATCCTCGCCTTCGCGGCGCTCGTCCCCAACCCACCGCGCCGGACGTTGGTCGTCTCTCTGCTCGCGGCGGCGATGGAGCCGGTCGGCCTCTGGATCTCGGTGGTTCGGGGAAACCCGGTCCCCGCTCCCGCGCAGATCGCGGCGATCTGCGGCGGGCCGCTGCTCACCGCGTTCGTGTCGACCGCCATCAGCCGCGTGATCTATGGCCTCGCGCGGAGCGTCGACGCGGCGAGGCGGATGGGCAGCTACCGCCTCGTGTCGCTCATCGGCAAAGGCGGCATGGGCGAGGTGTGGCGGGGCGAGCACGATCTCCTCGCCCGCCCGGCGGCGATCAAGCTCATCCGCGCCGGCGACGGCGGCGCCAGCGGTACCGAGATCGAGCGCTTCGAGGTCGAGGCCCAGGCGACGGCCGCGCTGCGTTCACCCCACACCGTTCAGATCTACGACTTCGGCGTCGCTCAGGGTGGCTCGTTCTACTACGTGATGGAGCTCCTCGACGGGGTCGACCTCGACCGCCTCGTACGTGAGACGGGGCCCTTGCCCACCGCCCGTGTCGTCCACGTGCTGCGCCAGGCGTGCTCGTCGCTCCACGAGGCCCACGCGCGCGGGATGGTGCACCGCGACGTGAAGCCGGCCAACATTCACCTGTGCCGGTACGGCGAGGAGCACGACTTCGTGAAGGTCCTCGACTTCGGGCTCGTGAAGACGACGCGACCCGGCGAGGCAAAACCGGCCGGCCTCACCCATGCCAACGCGGTGCTCGGCACGCCGGCGTACATGGCCCCCGAGATGGTGCTGGGCGGAGAGATCGACGCGCGCGTCGACATCTACGCGCTCGGCTGCGTCGCGTATTGGCTCCTGACTGGCAAGCCCGTGTTCGAGGGCGACTCGGCGGTCAAGGTGCTCGTCCAGCACGCCCACGACGCACCGGCGCCGCCGTCGTCGCGCGCGAGCTCCTCCGAGGTCGCGGATCTGGACGACCTCGTCCTCGCCTGCTTGGCAAAAGAGCCGGCCGCTCGCCCGGCGAGCGCAGCCGAGGTCGCCCGGCGGCTCGCCACCTTGGCTGCTCGCTACCCGTGGACCGAAGAGGACGCGCGCGCGTGGTGGGCAGGGCACGCGTTCGCGGCGAGCGAGGTCGCAGCCCACGCCCCGACCGAGCTCGTCGTCCAGACGCGCGGGCGGTGACGACCACTACGACGGGTTGCGCCGCTTCCGACCGCGCGAGGCCGCCGTCGCCTGCGCGCCGCGCCGGGCGTAGATCGGCAGCGCACCCTTGCCCGTGGCCGGCGGAACGAGCGCCCGCGGGCCGGTGCCGATCAAGTCTTCGCGCTTGGCCTGACGCAGGGCCTCGCGGGCCTCGTCGTGGTGGGCAGGGTCCCAATAGAGCAAGAGGGCCTTTTGCAGGCGCTTGTCGCGCATGTCCTTGGCCACGTAGACCGGCTCGCGCGAGAGCGGATCGATCCCGGTGTGGTGGAGACCCGCGCCGCCTTCGACGACGAAGGCTACTTCCGCACCGGCGATCTGTTCAC
>CALKVR010001009.1 GCA_938004815.1 uncultured Polyangiaceae bacterium
TCGCGAGCGCGATCGCCTTCGCTGCCGGCCGGCGCCCGAGAGACATCCGCCCCGTGATACAGGATGAGACCGCCTCCTGGGAAGCAGGGGAACCGCTCACGCGGAAAAGCGCGTCGCCCGCGCCTCACGGACGACCGCTTCGAAGAGCAGGCGCTCGCCTGCGTTCATCATCGGATCGCGCTCGATGCCGCAGCGGAGCGGGTGCGCTGCGAGCCCGGTGCGGTGCAGCCGGAGGTGGGCCGCCTCGACCACGCCGACCCGCTCTTCGACACCGGCGAACAGCGCGAGGAGGTCGGGACCGACCGCGCGGCGCGGCCCCGGCAAGATGACGAGCTGATCGCCGGACCCGAGCCGCGCGGTGAGACCCGCGACGAAGTGGTCGACGGGATCGTCCCACGGGTCGAGCGCGCCCGGCGCGCCCTTTGCCAGGTATCCGCCGACCGTTTCGTGGTCGACGGGGTGGTCGACGCGAAGCTCGAGACCGCGCCCGTGGGCCAGGTCTTGGAGCTGGCGCAGCGGCGTGGCGCCGTGCGCGTGCACGAGCAGCGACGCGTCGTCGAACACGGGGTGCCGGGGGTCGGGCAGCCGCGCGTCGTGGGCAGGGCGGCTCGGCCTGTCGGTCGGAAGCAGGTTGCCAGGATTGAAGATGCCTGCGGGGTCGAACACCCGCTGGAGAGAGCGGACGACTTCCACCCCGAGGCCCAGCTCGGCACCCAGCCGAGGGGCCTTGCTGCGGCCGACGCCGTGGTGATGCGAGAGCGTGCCCCCCGCGCCGATCGCGGCGGCGAGGGCGTCGCGCCACGTCGCGTCGTAGAGGGCGAGGGTCGCTTCACGCGTGGGCGCGCTGCCGGCGAAGGTGAAGTAGATGCTGCAGCCGTCCGGGTACGCGTGAGACAGGTGGGCCATCACGAAGACGTGCTTGCTCATCGCGCGCCGCACGTCGCGGTAGAGGTCGGCGAGCCTCGACCACGGGGCTGCGACCTCCATCGTGTCGCTGAACGCGCCGGCCATGAACACGGGGGCCTGCCGGTAGCTGACGCTGTAGCGGTGCGCGTGCCACCTGCGCGCCGGCGCCTCGCCGAGGTCGCGGCCGCCGAGGCGCGCCGCGATGTGGCGAATGCGCGTCAGGTCGCCGGCGTGACGCTCCACGTCGCCCTCGAGCACGAGCACGAGCATCGCGCCGCCGAAGGCGCGATCGCCGACCGCGTCGACGAGGCGGTTCATCACCGAGGGGGCTCGCAAGAGCAGGCGGAGCGCAGCGTTCTTCGTCGACTTGGCGAGGCCCGCGGGCGTGGGCGGCGCCGCGCCCTTGCGCGCGCCCCGCACCGACCCGCGCCGCGCCATGAAGGAGTCGAAGGCGTCGTAGAGCCGGCAAACGGCGGGGCGCAGGCCGGCTTGGAACATCTCGCGCATCGCCTCCCAGCCTGCCTCGATCGTCGGGAACGCGAACGAGGTGAAGGCGAGGCGCGCAGGCTTTTCGTGCAGCCGGAGCTCGACGCTCGTCACGACCCCGAGGGTGCCCTCGCTGCCGATGACGAGCGGCGTCAGGTCGGGGCCCGCGACGCGGCGCGCGAGCCTGACGACCTCGCCGCGGCCGACGACGCACTCGAGCGACACCACCATGTCCTCGATCTTTCCGTAGAGGCCCGAGCACTGGCCGGCGCTGCGCGCCGCGACCCAGCCCCCGACGGTGGAACAGAGGATCGACGACGGGAAGTGGCCGAGGGTGAAGCCTTGGGCCTGGAGATCTTCTTCGAACCGGATGCCCATCGCGCCCGCCTCGACGTCTATCTTCGGCGCCTGTCGGTCGAACGACCGCACCGACGCCATGCGCTTCAGATCGAGCACGACCGTGCGCGGATCGGGCAGCACGCCTCCGCAGACACCCGAGCCGGCGCCGAACGGCACGAGCGGCGTGCCCTCGTCGGCACAGCGCGCGACGATGGCCGCGACCTCTGTGGTCGAGCGGGGCCAAACGATCGCGGCCGGCTTGTGACGCGCGATCTCGCCGGCGCGGACGTCGACGTGGTGACGCGGCCAGAGGTCGCGGGCGTACATCGCCCGGTCGGTCTCCGACTTCGAGACGGGCGCGCCCAGCGTCGCCGCCAGATCGTCCGCGAGATCGGGCACCGGTCAGCTCCGCTCGGCGAGGATGATGAGGCGCGGCGACTCGGTCCCGAAGAAGACACCGGGGTGCGAGGTGTGGCCGGTGACCTCGACGACCTTGAAGCCGACCTCTTTGAGCATGCGGCCGAGCTCGCTCAGCGAGTAGAGGCGAATCGAGTAATCGAGCTCGCGCGAGAGGCCGCCCTCGAACATCGCGGTGCGCTTCACCCGCAGCCGGCTGTTGAAGAAGTCGACGAACATGTCGTCCATGCAGACGCACTGCGTGCCCTCGAACCAGACCAGGCTCGGCGAGCGCGGCGCGACGTAGTCGCGGTTGACGACGTCGACGAGGAACATGCCGCCCTGGCGCAACGCGCGGTGGACCTTGGCCAGCACCGCGAGGTTCTTGTCGTCTTCGAAGTAGCCGAAGCTCGTCGACCAACAGTAGACGCCGTCGAAGGCCTCTTCGTAGGTCATGTCGCGCATGTCGCCGAGCGTGAAGTTCGGGGCGTTGAAGCCCGGATCGGCGGCGAGCCTGCGCTTGGCCCCGCGCTTGGCGATGTCGAGCATCCCCGACGAGAGATCGAAGCCGACCACGGAGTAGCCGCGGGCCGCGAGCTCGTTGGTGTGGTCGCCCATGCCGCACGCGAGATCGAGGACGACCGCGTGCTTCTCGACCGCGAGGCTCTCTTCGATGAAGTCGACCTCGCGGCGTACGAGCGCCGCGTCGGGGCGGTCGTGCGTCCGAAGGTACTCGTCGCTGAAGATGTCCTCGAACCAGGCCTTGGGGCGGCCGTCGCGGTCGTCTCTCGGCTCGGGCTTGGTCTCGACCTTTTTCGGTGGGGGAC
>CALKVR010001010.1 GCA_938004815.1 uncultured Polyangiaceae bacterium
GTGGATCCGCCATGCCTGCCGACGCTTCGATGATGCCGACACCCCCGACCTGATCCTCGAGCACCGCGCCCGTCACCAGCAGTGCCTCTGGAATCATTGCCGTCAGCAGGTACCGATCGCAGCCCTCGAAGATATCGGGCTCGTAGGGATCCGACAGCGCGCACGTCAGCGGAACCGCGGTCGAGAAAGTCAGGCGTCGCATGCCGTCGTCCGCGTGCTGCACCACGAGCGGATACTCACCCAAGGGCCCGCCGCCGGCGCTCGATGCGCTGCCCATCCCCGAGGTGCTCGACCCAGCGGCGTCACCTCCGGCGCCGCCCCCGCTGCCGTCACCATCGACGATGTTCGACGAGCACGCCGGCGAGCAGAGCGCCAGCAGACCAAGCGTACAGCGAAGAAAGTTCATTCTGTGATCGCACCACGGTGCTACGCGCTCGTCCAGACGCCCTGTCGGGGAGCTGTGGGGAAGAGCCCGACCGCGTCGCGACGCTATGCCGCACGCCTCCTCCGCCGAGTCCGCACGGCGATCACGATTCCGATCGCTCCCCATGCCCAGCCGGTGCCATCCGCGCGACCGGCGGTGCGACAGCTGCAGCCGCCACCGTCTTCGCCGTCTTCGGCGCCACCATCGCTGTTGCCGTCACCGTCGTCGTCGTCGTCCTTGCCACCCGATCCGCTCGAGCCGGACGTCGGATCGGAACCGCCTTCGCCGGTGGATCCCGGAACGCATTCGCCCGCGGAGCAGACGAGGGCGTCGCCACATTCGGTCCCGTCGGGCTGCGGTGCGTCTGTTGGGCAGTCCGCGCCGGAGCCGTCGCACTGCTCTTCGGCGTCGCACGCCCCGGAAGAGGCTCGACAGGTCTCTCCGGTCGCAAATTGGTCGGCCGGGCAGTTGTACCCCGTCGCCGTGCAGTTTTCCGCCACGTCGCATTCACCGGCGCTCTCACGGCAGGTAAAATTCTCGTTGTAGACCCAGTCGACGCACTCGTTGGTGTTGCCCGGTCCGCCCTCGCAGGTGTCCTGGAGGTCGCAGGCGCCGGACGGTGAGCCGCCACAAGGCGTGTCTGCGGGTGCGCCTTCGTTGTCGCAAGCCGCGCTGGTGCCATCGCAGAAATCCTCGACATCGCAGTCGTGAGCCGAAGCGCGGCACGAGACCCCCGCCGCCTCGAAGCCATCGGGCGGGCACGCGAACGCGCCGCCGCACGTTTCGGCCACATCGCAGAGGCCGTTGGCGGCGCGGCACTCGGTTGCAGCCGGGGCGGGGGCGTCGACCGGGCAGTCCTTGGCGACGCCGTCGCACGATTCTGCCGCGTCGCACGCCCCGCTCGCGGGTCGGCAAGTCGTGCCCGCGGTCGCGACGATGTCTGAGGGACACCCAGCCGCGGCGCCCGTGCAGAAGTCCTCGACGTCACAGTCGCCCGTCGCGACGCGGCATGAGGTGGTGTTTGGCGCAAAACCGTCGACAGGACAGCTTGGGCCCGCACCGGTGCAAGTTTCCTCGACGTCGCATTCGCCAACAGAAGCACGGCAACCCACGGTCGAAGGCGCGAATCCGTCGGCCGGGCATGACATTGCGCTACCATCACAGGTCTCCGCCACGTCGCACTGCCCCGAGCTCGCCCGGCAAAGGGTCCCCGCCGCGATCGGCGCGCACGTTCCGTTGGTAGGAGCGCCCGCCGCGACGCTGCAGGCCTGGCAATCGTTCGAGTCGCCGTTGCCGCACGCAACGTCACAACAGACGCCGTCCACGCAAAGGCTCGACGCACAGTCTCCGCCGGACGTGCATGCGGTGCCCAGTTGGAGATCGTCGCTCGCGATCAGGTAGCGAACCCGCTCACGGGCGTACGGCTTGTACATGCCGTTCCCCGCCACCAGGACCTGGCTGGCCGACCCGTTGGGAATGCGGGCGAGGTTCTGGCAGCCGGGCAGGGCGAGAGTGAACGCGGGGCCGTCGAAGGCGCCGGTGGGCAGGACCCGCCGCCCTTCGCACGGGGTGCCGTCGCCCCAAGCGACGAAGAAGGCGGCACCGTCCCACGTCACCCTGACTTGCAGATCGTTGGTCGGCGGATCGATCTCGAAGGCGGCGCCGAGGGGCGCGCCGCTAGGGTCGAACCGCCTGCCGTAGATGCCGCCCCCTTGCAGCCAGACCGCAAGCCCGCTGCTCGTTCCCCACGCAACGTCATGCGCCTGCGCCGCCGAGGTGAGCGTCACCGGCGCACCGATGGTGCCGTCCGGCGCAAGCCGGCGCAGAACGAGGCTGTTCGTCACCTTCGTCGCCAGCCACGCGCCGCCACCATCGGCGGGTGTGACGCGCGGTTTTGCCTGCCCCGCGAGCACGCTGGCCGCGGGGTCGACCCATGCGCCCGCGCTGTCGAGTCTGCGGACCAGCACGTCGGATGCGCTTTGCCATGCAAGCGTGAAGCTCGCGCCGTTCCAGGCGAGAGAACCAGAGACCGCCGATGGAATATCGATCGGTGCATCGGGCACGACCGAGAGCTCGTCGAGAAGGGCGAGCTTGCCCTCATCAAATGCCGCGATGGCGTAGCGACCGCCGCCCCCCGCCACCTCGGTCGCAGGGTTGAACGTGGAGCTCCCGAGCGGGACCGAGAATGCCGTGCCGTCAGGGATGCCATCCGCGCCAAACCTGAGAGCGCGCGCCGACACCTCTGCCTCGTTTCTCCAAACGAGCAGAGAGGAGGTCGACCCCATAGCGGCTGCCGAGTGTGTCTGCCTGTTCGCCAGATCGCTCAGAACCGCAAAGGGCTCCAGCAAGGCTTCGCCGGCCAGATTGACCGGGGACCAGCGAATTCGTTGGTTGTAGTTCTGCAGCACCTGGAAGCCAGCCGGCGACGGCTCGAGTGAGATGAAACTGGCGCTTGTGAAATCGTTGTCGAAGTTGGGGGCGCCCACGGGTACGCCGTTCTGTATGGCGCGAGAATGCTCGTGCCACACGGCAAGGCAGTCGCTGCCGCGGCACGCGAGGGCGGGGCGGAAGACGGCCGTCGGATGGACAACCACGCCGCCGTTGATCAATGCGCCGCTCGGATCGAACGTGTCGATGAGGAAAGAGGGGCTCAACACGTGCAACCGCGAGGCGAGGTACTGCGTGCCATCCCAAGCTACGCGTCGATCGTACCCCAGCCCCGGCGAGGGCAGGATGTCGTACGGCGACCCGTCGGAAGGAAAGGCGAATACCCAGTTTTGCTCTCCACCGTACGTGGCGAGGAAGATGAAGTCCTGACCGTCCGTCTCTGCGGAGCTCGGCTCGAAGTTGTACTGTCCGGGGCTGCCCGGCAATTGCGTGGCCGGTGTGATGATGGATAGATCGGGCGCCAGCAGCGCGTAGTTGACCTCAGGTGAGAACTGACTCTGGCGCGCGATCACGAGAATCGCCTCGTCATTGGCGACGACCTCGACTTCCTGGTAACAGGCCGGAAAGACGCTCGCGGGAGGGCCGATGAGCTGGCCGGCGGAGCTCACGAGGCCCACCTTCAAACCAGAGCCGCACCAGGCCATCACGTAATGGTCTCCCGCGGCCGAAATCGAGTGACCAAAAGAAACTTGGTCGACGACCATGGTGCTCAGCGGGTCGAGAACCGTTCCGTCATCTTGCACGCGCACGGCACGAATCATGTTGTCGTACTCGTACGTTGCCAAGCAGGAGGTCGGTCCGCAGGCGACCACCGGCTGGTATAGGTTCGGCGACGGGATGTCGACCGGATACGGTGGCTCTGGGTCCGCCGATGGGCTCAGAACCGGATCGAGCAAAGCCGGAAACGCCGAGTCTTGAATGATCCGCGACGGAACGCGTAGCTCGATCCCTCCATCGATGGGGACCGGCGGAAAATCGAACCGTGTGCCGGTGGCGTCGATCCAGGTCGCGCCGCCGTAGAGCAGCCGAGCCCCTGACTCGAGCTCGATCTCCAGGCCGTCCGGACGGACAGCCGCCACCTCGGCATCATCGATGCGTACGGTCACCACGATGTCGTCGCCCTCAGCTGGCGCGGAGTTGAATAGCCACGACTGACGCACCCCCACGTTCGCTCGCGTCCATCGCTCCTCGCTCGGATGACTGGTCACGCTGGTCAGCGTCAAGTCGCCGAGGCTGCCCCAATCGAGCGACAAGCTGTCGCCGTTTCTGGTCACCGACGGCAGGCGCTCGTCGGCAGGGATAACGATGCTGTTAGGCGGTGCGGCCTGGGCGTGCGTTTCCTCGGACGAAAGGTCACCAGGTTCGGGCGGGGTGTCCGCGCATGCGGCCCAGGTTCCTGCTGCCACAGCCGGGACCAACCACCGGGCAACGAGGCGAGCGCGAGCAAGATGTACTGCAGCCAAAGTCACACTCCTTCAAGCCGCCAGAGTAGCGGCGGGTCGCGGGCGAGCCCAGCTCAAATTAGGAGCCCAGTTGTGGCGCAGAGCTCCGGCGGGCAACTGCCTGTTACCCTTCGGAGATCCAATTGGGTCGTCTGCCGGCTGCCAGCTTGCAGCGCCTTCCGCGGGGTCGGCACGAGCCAGTCCAGCCACTCAAAGCGGGTGGCTGACGCCATCACGGACGATTTGTGCGGCTACCATCCCCCCCGCCGCGTGTCCGTGTTCCTCTCTCTCCCCCCAACAGCCTGGGTCGCCTCCAACGACCTGGCCTTCGCGATCCGCGACCGCTTCC
>CALKVR010001011.1 GCA_938004815.1 uncultured Polyangiaceae bacterium
ATGCACATGTACCCGGACGCATCGGGCGAATGGATGTTCGCGGGTCGGCACGCGATAACGAGTCTGTTTCTCATCTTCCTCGCCAACGTCGCGCTCTTCTCGACGCCGCGGTTCCCCGGGCCTGCCATCGGTGCGTTCCTCTTGTGCAGCAGCGTCTGGCTCGGCATCGGGCGGATCGATCAGTGGGAGAAGACCCAGCAGGGCGACGAGAACCCCCGCCCATCCGAGTTCACGAGCTGGATCAACGACGAGCGCGCCAAACGTGGCAAGCTCACGATCGCGATGCGGCAGCCGCAGACCCTGGCCCACTTCACGCCCGGCGTCGGCTACCACTGGTTCGGCGACCGCACCCCGTTCAAAGACATCTGCGCCATGACGGCGCGGCTCGGCGTCGACTACGTCGCCCTGACGCGCCGGTCCGCGTACAAGCGGCACCCCACCTTCAAGACGGCCTTCGAGCTCGTCCACGAAGTCCCCGCCGGCCAGTTCTTCCGCGCGGTGACGGGTGGGCCCTGCGCTCCGCCACCGGCACCGTGAGCGTTCCGACGCGGTCGATTTGTGAGCCGCCCGGAGAGGCGCGGAGGTCTATTCCGGCAGGAGACGACATGACGCGCACGACCTGGCTCAGCACGCTCTCGACGATCGCCGCCCTGGCCGGCTGCGACGCGACCACGGTCGGCGAGCCCATTGGCGCAGGCCGAGGGCGCTCCGAGGGGACCGGCGCCGGCGGCGACGCCGGGGGTACGACCGCGAGCACGAGCCCGAGCACCTCGTCTGGCCCCGTCGAGGGGACGATCATGAACCAGGCCGAGGCGGAGGCGTGGTGCACGACCTACGTGTACGAGCGGCATCCGATGGCTGAAATCAACACGCCTCCGCCGGCCCCCGGACAGGACTTCTATGGCCACAGCGTGGTTTGGTACGAGGGGCTGTACTGTTACTACAGCCCCACGCCGTACAACTCCTTCCACATTCTTTGGTGGCCTACGGTCGAGGACTGCGTTCGCAACATTCTCCGCACCCCTTGCGCCGCCACCGTCGCCGAGCTCGACCAATGCGTCGATGGCGTCATCGCTGGCTGGGAGGCGCACAATCTCGATCCCGAAGCCCCCTGTCCGACCGAGGGGAGCTGTGATGCCTTCTTGGCTGCGAACTGCGACGAAGTAGTCGTGCATCGATTCACCGACGGTGAAGGCGGCGGCTTCGGAGGCCTCGAGGTGGAGTGACGGCAGCCGCCGACGTTCGGTCACGGCGTGGGATGCGCTCGAAAGACGAGAGCCCGCAGGCGCCGTCGCCGCCGCAGCGCCGCGGTGAGGTCGTCTCGCTGCCGTTCGGTGGCGACGCGGCGGCGCTCCTCGAAGGGCTACGCGCGGGCAACGCAGCGGCGCTGGGCGCCTTCTGCGATCGCTATGGCGACCACGTCCTTCGCGTCCTGACGCGCGTTCTCGGCGCCGATAGCGAGATCGAGGACCTGCATCACGAAGCGTTCCTGCGCGCGTTGCGCGGCGTAGCCAAGTTGGAGGACGCGGCCTCGCTCCCGGCTTGGCTCACGAGCATCGCCATCAACGTCGCGCGCACCGAACTGAAGCGACGCGCGCGCCGCCGCTGGCTCACGCCGCTCTTCGGCGGAGGCGGCAGCGGAGACGACACCGACGTCGAAGCGCCGATCGCAACCGATGAAGACATCGAGGCGCTGCGCCGCACCTACGCCGTCTTCGATCGCTTGCCGGTCGATCTGCGTATCCCCCTGGCGCTGCGCATGATCGAGGGCATGGAGCTACGCGAGATCGCGCAGGCGTGCGACGTCTCGGTCGCGACCGTCAAGCGCCGGCTCGTGCGGGCAGAGGCTCGGTTCACCTCGCTCGCCGAGAAGGACGACGTGCTCGCGCCCTGGCTGAAACGAGGACGAAGATGAGCTCGGGCGATTCGACGAGCGAGCTCGGCCGGCGTCTGGCGGCGATTCAGGATCGAG
>CALKVR010001012.1 GCA_938004815.1 uncultured Polyangiaceae bacterium
GGTTGTCGCCGTAGACCATGCAGTTGGTAATGAAGGGCGAGAGCTTGATCCGCTCTTCGAGCGGTGCAGGCGCGACGTACTTGCCGTTCTGGAGCTTGTAGAGCTCTTTCAGGCGGCCGGTGATGTAGAGAAAGCCCTCGTCGTCGAGGTAGCCGAGGTCGCCGGTGCGAAAGCCCTTGTCCTCGGTGAACACGGCCTCGTTCTCTTCAGGGCGGTTGTAGTAGCCCTGCATGACGTTGGGGCCGTAAATGACGATCTCGCCATCTTTGGAGCCGGCGTCGACCTGCGACTTGTCGATGACGATCTTCACGTCCTCGATCGGCTTGCCGACGCTGCCGATCTTGTGGGCACCGGGGCGGTTGGCGGTCGCGATCGGGCTCGTCTCGGTCAGACCGTAGCCCTCGTACACCGTGATCCCGAGGCCATCGATGAACTCGGCCACCTCGCGCGAGAGCGCGGCGCCGCCCGAGAACGCGTACTTGAGCCGGCCCCCGAACTTGTCGACGATTTTGGTGAAGATGATCTTGCGCGCGAGCGGCAGGGCGATCGACTCGCCGAACGTCAGGCTCTCGCCCTTGCGCTTCTTCGTGGCGGCGCGGATGCCCGACGCAAAGAGACCCTGGATGATGCCGGGCTTCTCGGACATCTGCTTGTTCACGCCGTCGTAGATGCGGTTGAAGATGCGCGGCACGCTGAAGAGCAGCGTGGGGTGCACCTCGGCCAGGTTCGCGACGATCTTGTCGACGGCCTCGGCGAGGGCGATGCTCGCGCCGCGCGAGATCATCACGTGCAGCTCGCACGTGTGGCCGAACGAGTGCGCCCAGGGCAAGAACGACAAGCTGCGGTCGTCGGGGCCGATGGGCAGCATGTGCTGCACGGCGTTGACGTTCGAGACGATGTTGCCGTGCGAGAGGATCACGCCCTTGGGGTTGCCGGTCGTGCCCGACGTGTAGATGAGGCACGCGGTGTCGGCCGGCTCGGGGTCGAGCGCGTCGACGGGCGCCGCCTTGCCCTTCTTGATGAGGCCGGCGTACGAGTTTTCGTCGTCGGCCGGCAGCTCCATCCCGATGATGTGCTTCAGGCTGGGGACCGAGCCCTCGAGCTTCTTCTTCGCCGTCTCGAGCACCTTGGCCGAGCCGGCGAAGAGCGCGACCGCCTTGCAGTCGTTGGCGATGAACTCCCACTCCTTGGGGTTCTGGGCCTCGTACATGGGGACGAGAGCAGCCCCGAGCCCCGAGCAGGCGTACGCGAGGACGGCCCACTCTTCGCGGTTGTTCGCGACGACCGCCACGCAGTCGCCCTTCTTGATGCCGATCGCCGCGAGCCCGCCCCGGAGCGCGGTCACCTGCTCGCCGATCTGTGCGTAGGTCGACCACTTCCACTCGCCGCCACGTTTCGTTCCGAACAGGTCGTGCGACCCGTGCGTCTTCACGGACTTCTCGAACATGTCGACGAGGTTCTTGAACGGCTCGGCCATCGGGCTTTTTCCTCCGAAACGGTGGGGATGGGACCGTAGAAGGAGCGCCCGGGGCCGTCAACGGAGGCGAACGGCGGCCGCGGCGACCTCGACGTCCGAGAAGGGCCTGACCTCGGCGCCGACGATCTGGCCCCGCTCGTGGCCCTTGCCGGCGATGACGACGACGTCGCCCGGGTGGGCCTCGCGGACGGCGCGCTCGATGGCGAGCCGCCGATCGAGCTCGACCTCGACGCGCGGGCCAGGGGCGACCCCGGTCCGGACGGCTCGAGCGATCTCGGCCGGGTCTTCGCGGCGCGGGTTGTCGCTCGTGAGCCAGACGCGGTCGGCGCGAGAGGCGGCCGCCCCCATCTGCGGGCGCTTGCCCCTGTCGCGATCTCCGCCGGCGCCGAAGACGACCGCGACCTTGCCGCCGGGCGCGGCGGCGATCGCGCGCGCGGTCTCGATCGTTCGCGCGAGCGCATCAGGGGTGTGTGCGTAGTCGAC
>CALKVR010001013.1 GCA_938004815.1 uncultured Polyangiaceae bacterium
ACCGAAGCCTCTGCGAGGCGGTGGCCGACGAGCGCGTTGGCCGCGCTGCCGAGCAGGCCGAGCGGCGGCTCGTAGCGCCCGCGAAAGTCGAGCTGCGTCTCGGTCGACGAGAGCGGGTAGACCGCGAGCTCGCCGCGCATGGTGGGAAACAAGGACGCGTTGTCGGTGGCCTCCCACTCCACGCGAAACCGCGTCGTGGGGGGGCTGCCGTCGCCGGTCGGGAAGCCGTCGGTCTCGCCGCCGCTGACGCGCACGGCCACGTCTTTGCCGACCTGGAGGCCGGCGATCTCGACCTTCAGGTTGGCGACGATGGCGCCGGCGCGCTCGGTCGCCGATGCGGTCGCCCGCTGGAAGAACGCGGCGGGGTCGCGGCGGAGCGCGTGCGCGACCTCTTGGTGGGATCGGTTCACGTACTCGTAGCTGTGCAGATCGGCCATGAGGAGCGCGACTGCATGCCCGGTGCCAACGCCGAAGCTGCGCGGCTAGGCGATCTCGCGCCGGGTTGGGGGCGAGCCCGGTGCGCGGTACGCAAGCCGTGCGTCGCGAAGGGTCGGTTACGCGGCGTCAACTTCGACTAGGCAAACCAGGCCAAGAAAGAGTAGGGTCCCGGCGATTTGGTGCCCTCGCCGAGCCCCGGCGGCCGCGGCCAAGAGACCTGGAGTCGACCCTCGTGGATGTTTCCGAGCTTCAGACGTTCGAGCACGACGTGCTCGTCATCGGTGCCGGCGGCGCAGGCCTCCGGGCCGCCATTCAGTGCAGCGCGCGCGGCTTGAACACCGGCGTCATCTCCAAGAGCCTGCTCGGCAAGGCCCACACCGTCATGGCCGAGGGCGGCATGGCGGCGGCGCTCGGCAACGTCGACTCGCGCGACAACTGGAAGGTGCACTTTCGCGACACGATGCGCGGGGGCAAATTCCTGAACGTGTGGCGGATGGCCGAGCTCCACGCCAAGCAGGCGCCCGCGCGCGTCCGCGAGCTCGAAGAGTGGGGCGCCGTCTTCGACCGCACGAAAGACGGCCTCATCAGCCAGCGCAACTTCGGCGGGCACCGCTACCCGCGCCTGGCCCACGTCGGCGACCGCACCGGCCTCGAGCTCATCCGTTCGCTCCAAGATCACGGCATCCACCAGGGCATCCACTTCCACATGGAGTGCACCGCCCTCGGCCTCCTCAAGGACGGCGACCGCATCGCCGGTGTCGTCGGCTACTGGCGCGAGACGGGGCGCTTCGTCGTCTTCAAGGCCCCCGCCGTCATCCTCGCCACCGGCGGCGCGGGCAAGGCGTGGCGCGTCACGAGCAACTCCTGGGAGTACTCGGGCGACGGGCTCGCGCTCGCGCTCCACGCGGGCGCCGAGCTGATGGACGTCGAGTTCACCCAGTTTCACCCCACCGGCATGGTGTGGCCGCCCTCGGTGCGCGGCACGCTCGTGACCGAGGGCGTGCGCGGCGACGGTGGCATCCTCAAGAACAAGGACGGCGACCGGTTCATGTTCAAGTACATCCCGGCCAAGTTCGCGGCCGAGACCGCCGACACCGTCGAAGAGGCCGAGCGCTGGCTCGAGGGCGACAAGAAGGCGCGCCGGCCCCCAGAGCTCCTGACCCGCGACGAGGTCGCGCGCTCGATCACGGCCGAGATCAAAGCCGGTCGCGGCTCGCCCCACGGCGGCGTCTTTCTCGACATCGCTTCGCGCCGCCCGGCCGACTTCATCAAGCGCAAGCTGCCGTCGATGTACCACCAGTTCAAGGAGCTGGCCGAGGTGGACATCACCAAAGAGCCGATGGAGGTGGGGCCGACGCTCCACTATTTCATGGGCGGCATCCGGGTCGACGCCGAGTCGCAGATGACCAAGGTGCCCGGCCTCTTCGCGTGCGGCGAGTGCGGGGCGGGGCTCCACGGCGCGAACCGCCTGGGCGGCAACTCGCTCTCCGACCTCATCGTCTTCGGCAAGCTCGCCGGCGACGGCGCCGCCGAGTACATCAAGGGCATGGGCAACTCGCCCACCACAGACGCAGGGCAGATCGAGAGCATCATCCGCGGCGCGACCGACCTCTTGAACCGCGAGTCGGGCGAGAACCCCTACGTCCTGATGGACGAGCTCCAAGACCTGATGAGCCGCTGCGTCGGCATCGTGCGCACGGGCGAAGAGCTGCAAGAGGGCGTGGACGAGCTGGAAAAGCTCTCGAAGAAGGTCGCCAAGGTAAAGGCGCACGGCGCCAGCCAGTACAACCCCGGCTGGCACACCGCCATCGATCTGCAGTCGCTGCTCATGGTGTCGCAGGCCGTCACCCGCGCGGCGCTGATGCGTGAAGAGAGCCGCGGCGCGCACACGCGCAACGACTTTCCCGGCGAGCGCGACGAGTGGCTCAAGTACAACGTCGTCATTCGCAAGGCGGCTGATGGCACCCTCGACGTCGAGAAGGTCGAGCGCCCGCCGGCGCCCGCCAACCTCTCCGAGATCGCCAACGCCAAGATCGAAGACCTCGAGTCCGGCAAAGTCGGAAAGGACGCCTGAGAGCCATGGCAAAGCGAACGTTCCGCATCTGGCGTGGCGACGTGAAGGGCGGCGACTTCGAGGAGTTTCAAGAAGAGGTGTCCGAGGGCATGGTCGTCCTCGACATGATCCACCGCATCCAGGCCAAGCAGGCGACCGACCTGGCCGTGCGCTGGAACTGCAAGGCCGGCAAATGCGGGTCGTGCAGCGTCGAGATCAACGGCAAGCCGCGTCTCGCGTGCATGACGCGCATGAACATCTTCGGGCCCGACGAGACGATCACCGTCCAGCCGCTCAAGACGTTCCCCGTCATCAAGGACCTCGTCTGCGACGTGTCCTGGAACTACAAGCAGAACCGGCGCATCCGCCCGTTCAAGCCCAAGCCCAAGGGCGAGGACGGCCAGCACCGGATGTACCAAGACGACGTCGACCGCGTGCAAGAGTTCCGCAAGTGCATCGAGTGCTACTTGTGCCAGACCGTCTGTCACATCCTGCGTGATCGCGACAAGCAAGACGAGTTCATCGGCCCGCGCTTCATGATCCGCGTCGCCGGCCTCGAGATGAACCCGCTCGACGACGACGACCGCGTCCCGGAGCTGAAGAAAGAGTACGGCTCGGGCATGTGCAACATCACCCGATGCTGCACCGAGGTGTGCCCCGAGCACATCGGCATCACCGACAACGGCATCATCCCGATGAAGGAGCGCGTCGTCGATCGGTTCTATGATCCGGTCGTGTGGATCACGAGCAAGCTCACGGGCAAGCCGCTCAAGCGAACGACCAAGGCCGAGGACGACGCAGCAGGGGGGAAGACGAGGGATGACCGATAGAGCGCTCAAGAGCATCGCGAAAGAGAGCGTCCCCCGCGCCATCGAGAAGGCGGAGCGGTATCGCTTGCTCAACGATCCGCACCAGGCCGTCAGCATCTGCCACGACGTCCTCGCCATCGATCCCGACAGCGCCGAGGCCAAGCGCATCCTCATCCTGGCGCTGACCGACCAGTTCGCGTCCGGGGCTCACCACGTCAAGGCGGCGCGTGAGCTCGCGAAGAGCCTGCCGAGCCCCTACGAGCAGAGCTACTACCTGGGCATCGTCTACGAGCGCGAGGCGCGCGCGTTCCTCGCCAAGGGCTTGTCCGGCTCGTTCGCGTTCGAGGCCTTTCACGAGGCCATGAGCCACTTCGAGGTGGCCGAGAAGCTCCGCCCGCCCGGCAACGACGACGCGATCCTTCGCTACAACAGCTGCCTGCGGACGATCGACGAGCACGAGCTCACCGGGCGCGACTACGAGCCCGAGCACCCGCTCGAGTAGGCACCGCACCGCGACACACAAGCGGGGTCGCGACCCTACACCTGCGTTCCGCGCAACGCGGCAAAATGACGGTGTTGCGCGCCTTCACGTTCGCGCGTGTTCTCTTCGTCAACGCTTTGTGTCGCCGACGAGCTGCTCGCGCGCTGCGATGGCGGTCGTGACGCCTACGATCCGGGGATGCGCTCCATCCTCGCTGCTTCGCTCGTTCTGTTATCCGTGCCGGCGCTCTTCATGGCGTGCTCGGGCGCACCCGAAAAGGCCGGCGATTCGTGCGATCTGGACGGTGAGCCCTGCCCGGATGGCCTCACCTGTCAGGCCAAGGGCGACGATGATCCGGTCTGCCGCATCGATGCGGGCGGGTCCTGTAAAGCCAAGGAAGAGGATCCGTTCTGCGTGAACGGGACCAAATGCGTCGACGCGGGTGACGGCACCACCCAGTGTCTCATCCCGCAAGGCGAGACCTGTGATCCCGCGGCCGAAGATCCGAACTGCGCACCCGGGCTGGAGTGCGCCGCCGACGAGCAGGGCAACGCCTGGTGCGGCTTGCCGCCCGGTGCGGCCTGCACGCCGGGCGCGCCCAAGCCCGAGTGTCTGCCGGGCCTCGTCTGCGACCTCCAAGAAGAAGGCGGCTCCTTCTGCGCCATCCCGGAGGGCGGCGCGTGCGATCCGACGCAGCCTGATCCGTTCTGCGCGACCGACAACGTTTGCGCCGAGCTCGCTGCGGGCGGTCACGCCTGCTATCCGCCCGTCCTCGTCGAGGGACGCGTCTTCGACGCGCAGACCACCGTCGGCATCGAGGGCGCACACGTGATCGCGCTCGACGACCAAGCGACTGCGATCACCGACGTCGCCATTTCGGGCGTCGACGGCGCCTACTCGCTCGACGTTCCCGTCGCGCGCAACGCCGACGGCAGTCCCGTCGAGATCACGACCACCCTCCGATCGCAGGCGCAGAACTACCAGCCGTTCCCATCCGGCCTGCGGACCTCGCTTCCGATCGAGACGACCGGGGCGACCAAGGGCGAAACGGGGTGGGTGATCCGGCTGCCCCTGACCGACATCTCACTCATCCCGCTTCCGGCCGGCGAGCAGGGCCGGCCGAGCATCGCGGGGACGGTGCTCGCGGAAGACGCCTCGGCCGGCGTGCTGGTCGTGGCCGAGGGCGGCGGCGGCGCGCTCAGCACCGTCAGCGCCAAGGACGGCGCCTACACCATCTTCAACGTGCCCGCGGGCGCTTACACCGTCAGCGGCTACGCGGCCGGCGTCGTCCTCAACCCCGCGAGCGCGACCGTGGCGGCGACACCCCTGACCGGCATCGATCTGACGCGCGCGGACGTGGCGCTCGGCTCCGTGTCGGGCAACGTCCAGATCGTCAACGCGCCCGGGGGCTCGCTCACCAGCGACGTGCTCGTCGTCGAGTCGACGTTCGATGACACGTTCGTCCGTGGAGAGGTCCCGCGTGGGCTGCGTACGCCGCTCAGCGGACCGCCCAGCGTCAGCGGCGACTTCGAGATCACGAACGTCCCTCCGGGGCGCTACGTCGTGCTCGCCGGGTTCGAGAACGACGGCCTCGTCCGCGATCCGGACCCGAACATCGCGGGCACCCAGATCGTCACCATCGAGATGCCCAGCCCGGGCAGCCCCATCTCGCTCCCGGGGTCGTTCAAGATCACCGAGGCGCTCGCCGTCGTAGGACCGGGAGCAGACGGCCCCGAAGCGATCTCCGGTACGCCGACGTTCGTCTGGGAAGACGATTCGAGCGAGGACTTCTACTCGGTCGTCGTTTACGACGCGTTCGGTAACCTCGTGTGGGAGGACCAGGACGTCCCGTCGCAGAGCGGGGGCGACAACGTGAGCGTGCCCTATGCGGGCCCCCCGCTGACGACGGGCATGTACTATCAGTTCCGCGCGACGTCTTGGCGCTCCCCCGGCGGCAACGTCGGACCCATCTCGCAGACGGAGGATCTCCGTGGGGTCTTCTTCGTGCAGTAGGCGTAGTCCCCGAGCTCGACGCTCGATCGCGGCGGTGGCGGCTCTCGTCACGGCCGCACCTGGCGTCGCCGCGGCGACGTGGGTCGCCCCGCGCACCACTCCGACGGTGGACGATCTCGTGACGGTCGACGAGACCGGCGAGATGTTCTGGCTCTACGGGGCCGAAGACCTCGCGGGCGACGGCAATACGTTCAACCAGCCGGAGCAGGCGCTCGACATACGAA
>CALKVR010001014.1 GCA_938004815.1 uncultured Polyangiaceae bacterium
GTGTTTCGCATGGGTCGGTCGGAGCGGGGGCCGACGCAGCCCCCGAAGAATATTCGACAGTTCAGTCTAGCCCAGAACGGCCCGGGATTGGGCACCGCGTGACGGTGAGACTCAGATACTGTCGTCGTCGTCATGGCTCGCACCGTCGCGATCGGGGACATCCACGGCGAGATCGCCCACCTGGACAAGCTGCTCGGGCGCCTGCCCGAGCTTCAGGCCGGCGACACCATCGTCTTCCTCGGCGACTTCATCGATCGCGGACCGCACTCGGCCGAGGTCGTGGCGCGGGTGCGCGAGCTCGAGAAGACGAGCAAGGCGAAGATCGTCTCGCTGCGGGGCAACCACGAGGACGCCTGGCTCCAAGTCGCCGACGAGGGCTGGGCCGAGTTCATCCTGCCTCGAACCAATGGCTGCCTCGAGGCGCTTCGATCGTTTCGCGGCGAGCCGGCCCCCGCCGACGACGAGGTGCCGACCGCCGACGAGTTCAAGGCGATGTTCGACGCGTCGTTCATCCCCAAAGACGTCCTCGATTGGATGCGCGCGCTGCCGTTCTTCTACGAAGACGAGCACGCCATCTACGTTCACGCCGGGCTCCTCCACAAGGCGGGGAAGTTCCTGCACCCGAGCGTGACCGAGCCGAAGCGCGCCCTGCTCTGGACGCGCGATCGAAAGTTCTTCTCGGAGTACCGCGGCAAGCTCGTGATCGTCGGGCACACCGCGACGGTGCTCCTGCCCCCCGAGCTCTCGACGTTCACCCCCGAAGACCCCGCCGACCTCTGGGCCGGCCCCGCCGTCATCGCCATCGACACCGCCTGCGGCAAGCCGGGCGGCTTTCTCACCGCCGTCGAGCTCCCCGGCAAGCTCTGCTACGAAAGCCGCTGAGCCATTCGCGGTAAAGGACACTGGCCATGCCGACTCCCCGCCGCTGGACGACGCTCGCCGCGCTTTCGATCGCTTTGGTTGGCTGCTCGGGCTCGCAGGCCGGCGACGGCGCCCGCGCCGACGCCGACGCCGTGATCCCGCCCGCTGTGAGCGCGACGAGCGCTGGTCCGTCCACCCCGCCGGCGGCGCCCGGCGCGTATGCCACCGCCAAGCCTGGCGCGGCCCCTTGCGGCGCGCTCACGGCGATGAAGCTCGGCACCGCGAAGCCGCTCCTCGCCGGTCGGCTGATGGTGCGCTCGGTCGAGGGGGCCGGCGACGTCCCCCTCCCCTACGACGTCATGAGCGCCCCCGACGCGCCTACCGACCGGTCGCGCGTCTACTACGAGCGCGGGCAGGTGGGCCTCGCCGTCGTCGCGACGGAGCGCTGGCAGCGCGCCGGAGCCGGCTACGACACAGCCGTGCGGAGACGCCTCGAAGACGAGGGCGGAGAGGTCGTCGACGTCAAGACGGGCGACCCCGCGCTGCCGATGGTGGCCTGGCTGCCGACCGAGCAGCCGAGCGGCGCGAGCGGCACCTCGTTCTTGCTCGTCGGCTACGTCAAACATCCTGACGGTACCGTCCAGTTCATCCAGATCGGCACGTTCCCCGAGCAGTTCACCGACGTCGACGGCTGCCGCGCCCTCGCCCTCTCGATCGCCGCGACCCTCACCCCTGGCAAGCGCGCGCTCGAGAGCGGCGCCGGCACGCGCGACATCGCATTCTTCGACAAGAAGTTCAAGGCGACTGTGCCCGATGGCTGGGTCGTGTCCACCCAGCCAGGGCCCGACTTCGTCGTCGTCCGCATCCGCGAGCTCTCCGAGTTCCCCGAGCCCGCCCCCGAGCTGGGGATCGCCCTCACCGATCACCCGCCCTCGCCGAACAAAGACGGCGTGCTCTCCACCCAACCCGGCAAGCTCCTCGGCCGGCCCGCGACCTGGGACCTCGGCCAGCAATCGAACCGTGACAACAAACCGGTGTTCTTCGCGCGGGCACGCGTCACCCTGGCGCGAGACGTCGCCGACGCCTGGGTCAACACCTTCGTGCCCGACGCCCGCAAGCGCGCCCTCGCGATCGCCGACTCGATGGTCGCTGCGCCGTAGACGCCCCCACGGCCGCGGGGCTGTCCAAATCTCGATCACGGCGCGTTCGCTGTTCGTTCAAACCTTGAACAACCCGACGCCGCCGCGTGCGGCTTCTCGGGCAAATTCCGCTACCAGCGCGACGCCGTGCGCACGGTACACGCCGTGCACTACGGCGGCTCATGCACCGATCGACCGCCCCCCTCGTGAGTTGCCTGCTGCTCGTCGGCCCCGGCTGCGTCGGCGATCTGGGCGATGTCCCGCCGCCCTCGGTCGAGACCACCGCCCCCGACCCCGAGGTGCCCGTCGCGCCTTGCGAGGACCGGCGCGCCTTCTTCGCGCTCCAGGTCTGGCCGACGATCAAAGACCGCTGCATGGCGTGCCACAGCCCCGGTGGTGAGGGCACGACCGGCGACAACGCCAAGCAGAAGACGGCCGGCTTCGTGCTGCAGTGGGAGACGCAGCCGGGCTTTCTCGAGGCGAACATCGCGGAGCTCGACCGCATGATCGTGGAGGAGCTCGGCGACGTGCCCAAGCTCCTCCTCAAGCCGACCGGAGGCGACTCCCACCTGGGCGGCGCGCCCATCGACGCGAGCTCCGACGAGTTCAAGGCCCTGGAGCGGTTCGCGACGATGTCGCGCGACCCGGCCATGCAGTGCGACACCACCCCCGACGACATCCTCGCGACCGTTCCGGTCGTGGATTGGAACGAGACCTTCCGCCGAGCGGCGATGGTGATCGGCGGACGCCTCGCGACGGCGACCGAGCGCGACATCCCCGACGAGACCGCCTTCGACGACGAGCTCGCCGGATTGCTGCGCGAAGAGGGCTTCGTGCGGCGCATGAAGACCTACTACAACGACGCGCTCCTCACCGAGGCTGGCCCGTCGACCGGGGTCGGCTGCGTGCAGTTTCCCGCCGACGTGTATCCGCGCGCTGAAGAGTGCCAAGACGGCGTCACCGCCTTCTGCACCGGCTTGACGGGGGCCGAGCTGACGGCCTGCTCCACGGCCTACAAGCTTCGTTGGTCGATGGCGCAGCGGGCGCTCCGGGACGAGCCGCTCGAGCTCGTCGCCAATGTCGTGCGCAAGGAGCGGCCATTCACCGAGATCCTCACCGCCGACTACGCGATGGTCAACCCGTACTCCGCGCTCCTGTACAACCTCGAGGCCGACTACGACGAGCCCACCCCGCTGACGTACGGCGATTGGCGAGAGCAGCGCGTGGTCGCGGGTGAGAACGGCGACTATCCGCACGCAGGCATCCTGTCGACGCCGGGCTTCTTGGGCCGCTGGCTCAGCACACCCACCAACCGCGATCGAGGCCGCGCGCGCGTCGTTCACGACGTGTTCCTCGCGACCGACGTCCTGACGCTCGCGCAGCGGCCCATCGACGCCTCGGCGCTGACGGCGGTGGCCAACGCGCCCCGAAACGCCGCCGCCTGTTCGTCGTGCCACACCACCGTCGACCCCGTCGCGAATGCCTTTTCGGCGTTCCCCGATTCGCGCTCGATCGACTTCGACCCGCTCATGACGGCGGCGACCAACCGGCACCAAGAGATGCTGCCCCCGGGCTTCGGGAGCGAGGTCATGCCTGGCGACGAGCGCGAGATGCTCGCCTGGCTCTCCGATCGCATCGTCGCCGACGAACGCTTCTCGCTCTCGGTGACGCGCCTCCTCTACCGCGGCATCCTCGGACGGCAGCCGCTCCCCTACCCCAGCGACGTCGCCGCCGCCGACCACGCGGTGCGCTTCGCGGCCTGGGACGCCGAGGATCGTTTCCTCCATGAGGCGGCCCGCGCGTTCCGCGAGAGCAATCACGACGTCCGCGTCGTCGCCTCGCGCATCCTGAAGAGCCCGTTTCTCCGCGCCGCGGCGATCCCCGACGGCTTCAATCCCGTGCTCGTGCCACGCCTGGGCGGCGGCCGGTTGCTGCCACCCGAAGTGATAGCGGACAAGCTCCAGGCCGTCTTCGGGGCCCATTGGGGCACCTGGGACAACACCGCGACGCCGCAGCACCTGCTGCTCACCGACTACGAGGTGTTCTATGGCGGCATCGACTCGCTCGGCGTCACCGAGCGGCTCGCGACGCCCAATGCGCTCTTCGCCTCGACCGTCGAGCGAATGGGCAACGAAATGGCCTGTCGAACGGTGGCGTGGGACCTGACCAAGCCCGCGGACGAGCGCTTGGTCCTGCCGCTGGTCGACATCGATGCCATCCCCGGCTCCGACGAACAAGAGATCCGCGCGAACATCCAATACCTGATCGAGGGGACGCGAGGCGTCGTCGAGCCCCTCGACGGCCCCGAGGTCGAGGCTGCTTACCAGCTGTTCGCAGAGACCTACGCGGACTTGGCGGCCGCCGGCGACCCGTCGCTGCCGGAGGCATGTCAGGGCAAATGGGATCGCGCCACGCCGGTCGGCGTGAGCTGCAGCCCGATCTGCTCGAGCTACGTCGACACGCCGCTCGCGGCCGAAGATCAGATCACCGACGACGCCACCTACACCATTCGGGCGTGGATGGCCGTCGTCTCGTACCTCGTCGCCGACTATCGGTTTCTTTGCCTCTGAGGATGAACATGCGTCTCCAACGCCGAAACCTGTTGCAGGCACTGAGCGGCCTCGGCCTCTTCGCGGCGCTCCCTTCTCACCGCGCCGGCGCGACCGCCGACCGATACGAAGGCCCCTACCTGATCACCGTCCACGCGGGGGGCGGGTGGGAGCCCACCACGTTCTGCGACGGCAAGCTCCCGACCGACGCGCTCGAGGTCGGCTACGACGAGCCGACGACGACCGGAGCCTTCACCCACGCTCCGCTCACGCTGAGAGACGGCGCGGTGGAACTCGACTCGGTCGGCGCGTTCTTCGCCGACTACGGGTCGCGCCTCACCGTCATCAACGGGATCGACACCCAGACCAACAACCACCAGACCGGCATCAAGCACACGTGGTCGGGCAAGACCTTCGAGGAGCTGCCCTCGCTCGGCGCTCTCTTTGCCGCGGCGAGGCTGGGCGACATGCGCGTGCCCGTGCCGTTCCTCTCGAGCGGCGTCTACGACATCACCGCGAACCTCGTGCCCCTCACGCGCATCGCGACGCCAAGCGCGCTCCGCGCCGTCGCGCTGCCGGGCGTCATCAACCCGAGCGCTCCCGAGGACGAGCGCGAGCACTTCCACGCGGCCGAGACCGAGGCGCGCGTGCGGGCCGCGACCGCCGAGCGGTTGGCTCGCGTGGGCGCGGGGCCGCTCTTGCCGATCGAGACGGCCAGCGTGCTCGATCTCGAGGCGGCGCGCCTAGGCACGGCCGGGTTCGAGGATCTGATGATCGCGATGCCGGCGACGCCGACCGACACCAAGACGGCGTTCCCCGAGCTCGCGCCCTACAACGACGCTGCCCTCGGCGCGTGGCTGCGCACGGCCGAGACGGCGCTCTACGCCTTCTCATCGGGTCAGGCCGCGGCCGCCAACATCTTCACGTCGAGCTTCGACACCCACGCGGCGCACGACGTCAACCAGCAGAAGGTCGTCGGCAAGCTCTTCCTCCTCCTCCGGTTCATCTTCCGGCTCGCCGATACGCTGGGGTTGACCGACAAGCTCACGATCGTGGTCGGGTCCGAGTTCGGGCGGACGCCCCGCTACAACGCTGGAGCCGGCAAAGACCATTGGAACGTCACGTCGATGATGGTCTCGGGCCCGGGGATCGCGGGCAACCGCGTCATCGGCGCGACCGACGACGAGCTCCGCCCGATGTGTGTCGACCCCTCCGCGCCGAGCACGACGCTGCCGACCGACGACGCGTCGGGCACGCGTATCTACCCGGCCCACTTGCAGCGCGCGCTGCGCAAGACCCTCGGCATCGACACGTCGGAGCCGGCGGGCCGGTTCAGCCTGCCGGTCGAGCACCCGCTGGACGATATCTTTGCGTAGCTATCGCTTGCGCGGCCGCGGGATACCGAACTCGACCATTCGGCTGATAAGCGTACCGCGGGCGATCCCGAGGGCGGCGGCGGCGCGCGATTGG
>CALKVR010001015.1 GCA_938004815.1 uncultured Polyangiaceae bacterium
TCGCCGCAGAGCACCATGGCCAGCTCCGCGTCTTTCGGGAGCGCGCTCATGGCGGACTGGACGGCGTGCCCCGTGCCGAGCTGCTTGTCTTGCACGGCCGTGCGAGCCTTGCCCGCGTAGCGCCCGGCGAGCGATGCCCCCACCGCCTCGCCGTCGTGCCCGACCACCACCACGAGATCGTCCACGCCCGCGCCGAGCGCGGCGTCGAGGACGTGGTGAAGCATCGGCCGGCCACAGAGCTCGTGCAGGACCTTGGCGCGGCGACTCTTCATGCGGGTCCCCTGGCCCGCGGCGAGCACGATGGCGGTGATTCGAGGCATCCGCCTTCGTTACCACGCGCATGACGGGTCAGGGGTAGCTCGAATGACGCGACGCGCAATCGCGCGCGTCATCGCCATCGCCCCGTCACAACGCGCGGACGATGGACTAGGCTCTTTGCAGGTCTTCCCATGCGAAAAGCGGCATCTTCCTTGGGTCTAACCGCGCTGCGTGTCTTGGTCGTGACGGGGGCGGTCGGGTGGGCGTCGGCGTGCCACGAGCCGCTCGATACGACGCGTCAAGCGGGGCAAAAGGCGACGTTCGGCGACGACCTCTACGGGGTGTTCTGCGATCGCTTGGGCGCCGAGCTGTTCCAAGAAGACCTGACGGGCGCTTCGTACCAGTCGGTCTGTCACTACGACGACAAGGGCGCGTACGGCGACGAGGTCGACGCGTCGGCGCTCCCCAAGCCGAAGAGCGACAAGGCGAAGCGCGCCCGCAGCATCGCCATCGCCAAGATGAACGCGCTCGTGCGGCGCCGCGCCGATCTCGTCCGCGCGTTCAACGCGACGTTCCCCGACATCGACATCGACAACCCCGCGACGAAGAAAGACGCCAGCGACACCGTCAACCTGCTCGACGCGATGATGGACCTCGGCCAGCGCGTGTCGGCGCTCTACGAGCAAGACCCGTACGCCGTCGCGGCGGGGGATCCGTTCGCCGAGCCGCTCGCGCCCGCCGCGACGCGCTCGATGGGGCGGCTCTTCGACTCGATGTCCGAGAGCGAAGAGGCCAAGGCGATGCTATCGCGGATGTGGGGGCGCCGGGGCTACCGCCCCGCGCACGTCGGCCTCGGCATCGTTCGCTCGTCGCTCGACTACCCGAACCTGCGCGAGCTGACGACGCGCGCGGTCAGCCTGCTCGGGCCCGACGGCACGGCGACGCCGCAGCTCCAGGCCCTCCTCGGCGTGATGGAGCGCGAGATGCGCTACATGAAGCCCGAGGTGTCGACGCTGCCCGGCCTCACCGTGAACGCCGCGGTCGCGCAGCCGAACCGCCCGCGCACGACGATCGAGATGCTGCGCGAGGTGATGCTCGACCAGAACGATCGCTACGCCGTCGCCGACTCGGATCCGCCGCGCTACATCGCGCTCCGTGACCTGCGCGGCTACGTGATGCCGGCCCAGCTGGGCGGTCTCTTCGCCGACGGCGATGGCGACGGGCGCGCCGACGTCGACGACTTCGGTCGGTTCCTCGACGCGTCGGGCAGCGTGCTCGCGCTCGACCCGCCGTTCGCGATCCCGGGCCAGGCGCCGATCGGTCCGCTCGACGATCTGGGGCGCCCCGCCGACGCCATCTACGCCTACGTCGACACCGCGCGCACGCCGGCGGCCGGCCTCTCGACCATCATGGTCCCGCTCCTCGACGCGACCGAGTACGCCGACCCCGAGGATCCGAACGCGTTCATGGCCGAGTACGAGACGCTCATGTACATGCTCGCCGGCGCCAACGTGCTGCTCGGCCCGCGCGAAGAGGCCGCGTACGACTTCGAGTCCGACCAGATCGTCGCCGACTCCGACTGCGACTCGTGCCTGAAGTACAACCGGTTCCGCGGCGAGGACTCGCCCCTCGTCGACGCCGCTCACGCCGTCGGTCAGGTCCTCGCCGACGAGGAGTCGGACATCGCCCTGCTCGGGATGATCGACCTCCTCGAGAACCACGAGGACAAGGTGGCGCGCCTCGTCGCCGCCGCGCTGCGCATCCGTGAGATCGCCCTCGAGCACGACGAGCTCGCCGCGCAGGGGGTCGTGCCGCCCGCCAGCCTGCCGTACGAGAACCCGGTCTGGGACGAGGCGGCGCAGGTCATCTCGGCCATGACCGACGAGCCTCGCCTGCTCGCCAACGTCGTGGGCGCGCTCGCCGACCCCGTCATCGTCAGCCCGCGCGGCGGGTCGAACCACCTCGGTGAGACGATCGCGCTCTTTGCGGGCACCGTCGACGAGCTCGACTACGACTCGAACGACATCAACGGGCCGGCCGTCAACCTGACCGACGGCGGCTTCTCTATCTCGGACCCGCACAACCCGGTCGATTGGCTCGCGCCCCGCAACGGCAAGAACCGCTCGATCCTCGAGCGGTCGCTCTTGCTCATCCACGACGCGGCGGGCGCCAAGACGTGCAACAAGAACGGCGCGGTCGTGAAGGCCGACGTCCTCGGCATCAGCCTCGACTGGCCGCTGAGCGGCTCGTACGGGCCGTGCGAGCTGTTCGAGATCCGGAACCTCGCCGCGTTCTACTTCGGCGCCATCGTCCACGAGGCCCACCCGAAGCGGGCCCAGTTCGTCCTCAAGGACAACGCCCTCAACGAGATCATGGATCTGATGGGCTTCATCGCGACGCCTGACGAGACGATGCAGGCCTCGAGCGGCCTCCTGGGCATGACGACGCGCCCCACGCCGAACGCGCTCAACCGCCTCGTCTACTTCGGCGCGACCAGCGATCAGTTCCCGGGGCTTCCGGACTTCGACGCCATCAACGCCGGCGGCAAGACCGACGAGTTCATCCACGCCCTGATGGAGCCGGTACCCACCAGCGTGTGCCCCGTCGACGGCTTCGGCCTCGCCAACTGCCAGCCGCAAGATCTGCTGCGGTCGCGCACGGGTGAAGACATCTTCAACTGGGAGCGGCGCGGGTTCTACGACTACATGCGGCCGGTCATCACCGCGTTCGTCAACGTGAGCTGCAGTGAAGACGTGACGATCTGCGACGCGAACGACTTCACCGGCGAAGAGATGTTCCTGCGGCTCGCCGACACCTTCTACAAGCACTACCCCGGCCCCGATCACGGCGACGAGTGCTCGTCGGCGATCGCCCCGACCGACCGCCGCTACTGCTCCGAGGCGGGCATCAACGCGTACGAGCCCATCCTCGAGAAGGCGATGCGCACGGACATGATCCCGGCGCTCCATGAGTTTGCCCTCGCGATGAAAGACGTCTCGCAGATCACGATCGCGCGCGGGCCGCGCGCAGGGCAGACGATCTCGGGGACAGAGGCGCTCGAGATCACGACCCGCATCCTCTTCAGCCAGACCCGCTCGCTCCAGCAGGGCGTGACCAAGCGCGACGGTGATCCCAGCGCGACGTGGACGGACGGGACGTTCCAGAACCAGACGACGCCGTTCAACCTGCTCACCGACGCCCTCCATGGGTTCGACGTCGCGTTCTCCCAGGTCGAGGACGGTGACGTCCGGCAGGCCCAGTGGAAACGCGCTCGGTCGCAGCTCGTCGACGTGCTCCTCGCGACCGAGGGGCAGGGGCCCACGACGCGCTTCAAGAACCGAGCGCTCGGGCCGCTCCTCGTCAAGACGATGAAGCTCTTCCGCGAGCAGCTCAACGCGCGGTGCCCGGATCGCGAGCAGGGCGGGGGATGCGAGTGGGCCCGGACCGAGCTCTCGCGTAACCTCGCCGATGCCTTGAGCTCGCCGCTCGCCGCGACGATGGTCGACCTGCTCGAGGAGCTGCGCAAAGACCCCGACGGGCGCCGGGCCCTAGAGCGCTACCTCACCTACCTCTTCCAGAACGCCGGCACCGGTGAGGCCCTGCAGGGCACCCTCGCGTCGATGGTGGACATGATGCAGATCATGGCCGACGACGAGAAGCTCGTCCCCATCATGAACGCGGCCGCGGTCGCGATGAAGCCGCACGACGACCCCGACGGGGCGGGCTGCGCCGACACCACCATCCGCGTCCTCAAGGCGCTCTCGAGCGAGGACTACGACCGCTACCACGTGATGGATCACGTGCTCCGGAACCTGGTGACGCCGATGATCGACGACACCGGCGCGCAGGGTCACGCGCCGCTCGAGATCATCATGGAGACGATCACCGAGGTTCACCGCGCCGACCCCGATCTGGTGGGCGAGCCGCTCGACCCGACCGACTACGAGTACATCCTCGGCGTGACCCGCGACTTCATGCTCGATAAGACCCGCGGTCTCGAGCAGATCTACTCGATCGTGCAGAGGCGCAGGCGCAAGTGAGGCTCCTCCTGGGCGCGGCGGCCCTCGCCGTCGTCGTGGGCGCCACCAGCGCGGCCCATGCCTCCGGCTTCTACACCGCCGACCGCGGCGTCCGCACGCTCGGGCGTGGCGGCGCGTTCGTCGCCGGGGGCGACGACCTGAACGCCATCACCTACAACCCGGCGGGCATCTTCGACGCCGGGACGTCGCTCCTGATCGACGCGTCGGTGGTCCTGTTTCGCAGCGACTACACGCGCCAGGCGATCTTGCGGCAGGTCGATCCCAACAGCGGCGAGGTCGTGGCCGAGTACGAGCAGACGTTCCCCACCATCGAGGGCTCGGGGGCGCCCATCCCGCTCCCTACGATCGCGGGCTCGTGGATCGTCCACCCGGATTGGCGCGTCGCGGTGGGCGTTCACGTGCCCTACGCCACGCTTCCGAGCTACCCCGAGGAGCTCGAGGACGGCACGCCGTCTCCCGGGCGCTACCAGCTCGTCAACCTCGACGGCTCGGCGCTCGCGGTGGTGGGGGGCTACGTCGCGTGGCGCCCCGTCGAGCCGCTCACCATCGGCGCGGGCTTCGAGCTCCTCGTCGGCGCGTTCCGTTCGCGCAAGTACCTCACCGGCTGTGTCCCCGAGCGCTTCTTCTGCTCCCCCGAGGACCCGGAGTGGGACGTCGCCGCCGAGATCACGGCCGCTCCCATCGTCGCGCCGTCGGGCAACCTCGGGCTCATCTGGCAGTTCTACGATGGCTTTCGCGTCGGAGCGTCGTTTCATCTCCCCTTCTGGATCCACGCGCCCGCGACGATCGTGACGCGCCTCCCGTCGACGCCCGTCTTTCGCACCGTCGAGCAGGTCGGTGAGGACGCGACGATCGATTTCACCCTCCCGTGGGAGCTCCGCCTGGGCGTCGAGATGCGTGGTCTGCCCGAGGGGCTGCGCGTCGAGATCGGCGGCGACTACCACCACTGGGAGGTGCACGACGCGATCATCGTCGAGCCCGACGGCGTCGCCCTCACCAACATTCCCGGGTTCCCCAAGGAGTACCTCTTGCCGCCGATCTCGATCGAGCGCGGCTTCCAGGGCACCTTCGGCGCGCGCATCGGGGCCGAGTACGCGATCGACGCGGCCGAGGACATCGTCGTCACGCCGCGGGCGGGGTTCTCGTACGAGACGAGCGCGGTCCCCACCGAGTACCAGTCGCTCCTCCTCCTCGACGCGGGCAAGGCCACGCCATCGGTCGGGCTCGGCGTTCAGGTGGGCGGCTCGCGCTTCGACCTCGTCTACGCGCACCAGTTCTACCCGACGGTCGAGGTCGATCCGCGCGAGGCCAGGCTGCCCCAGACGATCCCTCTGCAGGCCAACCCCTCGGACACCCCCGACATCATCAACGGCGGCATCTACAACATCGGCGTCGACGTGATCGGCCTCGGGTACCAGTACACGTTCGACGACGGAAAGAAGCCGGCCGTCGAAGAAGAGAGCCCCGCACCTCCGCCTGCGCCGAAGCCGGCGCCCAAGCCGGCGGAGGAGAGCGTCGAGGCCGAGCCCGACGAAGAGTAGCGGCTACTTCTTCGCCGGCTCTTCTCCAACCCCGAAGGCAGTCGCGAACTCTGCGCCGTTCGCGTAGGCGTGGGTCGCCGCGACCTTGCCGTCCTTGAAGGTGAGCACCTCGAGCGAGTGCACGGTGCCCGTCTTGTTGGTGGGGCTCATCCCCATCGCCTTGCCCGTCCAGGTCGCCGTCCAGGTGTACTCGCAAGCGATCACCTGCGCCGCCGGGACGCACATCACGATCGCCGACTTCTGATCGGTGAACGCCTTCAGCCCCTCTGTGAGCTCCTTGGTGAGCGCCTTTTTTCCCTTGGTGTCAGTGGGCATGTACTGGTTCGAGACGACGACGTCCTCGGATGCGAGCGCGGTGATCTCGCTCGCGCCTTTCATCGCGGCGGTGAGCCAAGCCCGCGCGGCGTCGTCCTTGTCGCCGTCTGCGCCGATCGCGATCTCGACCGGTGTCGACGGCTTCTTCTCGGCGGGGCGTACGGGCTGGCCCTTCGGGCCCAGCCCGAGCTGACCCATCATCGTGCCCATGTCGAAGTAGTTACTCTCGCGCCTGACCTTGCCGTCGGGGGCGAACGTGACGACGGTCGCGCCGCGGAAGCCGATCTTTTTGTTGGTCGCCTTGCGAACGACCCCGTCGGGCCCCGCCGTGTCGCCCTTGTTGGTGCCGGTGAGCACCCATTCGGCGACGGCGTAGGCCCCTCGCGCCACGACCCGCGTGTAGGTGAGCTCGAGATCCGGGAACGAGGCGAGGTAGGCCGCGCGCTGCTTGTCCATGTCGGCCACGGTAGCCTCGTCCCAACCCTTGGCGCCGATGGTGCCGACGACGGCGCCCGGCGCGTAGAGCGCCGAGAATCGCTTCGGATCCTTGGAGGCCCACGCGGATTGCGACTCGGTGACGTACGCTCTCACGGCCTCGGCGATCGGCACCGCGGGCGCCTGGCTGGTCGTGGGCGCGTCGGCGTCGGGGGCGGCGGCGGTGGGCGCGGCCGCGCCGGCGCCGGGCGTCGTGACGTCGGGCGGTGGGGCGGCGGGGCCGGGTACCGCGGGCCTCGCCTCGTAGCCTCCACAGCCGACGAGCGCGAGAACGAGCGCGAGCTTCACCTTCGTGGTCATGCCTTTTCTCCTTGTGTCAGGGGCCTGCCGGGTCGGAGCGGTAGTAGTCGCGGAGCACCGCGTACAGGGCGGGGTGCTTGGCCCGCATCTGCTTCGGCTTCTCGAAGAACGCTTCGGTGGCGACCGCGAAGAACTCTGCCTCGTTCTTGCCGGCGTAGTCACGCAGGACCGCGCGGTGTTGGTGCGAGCGGATCCCCCGGTGACGCGTGAACGCGGCCGACATCACCCGGCTCCAGGGCCCGTAGGCTTCCATGTCTCGTAGCTCGGGCGTGCCATCGAACGCGCCAGCGGCGCCGTCGAGCGCGTGCGCGAACTCGTGCGTCGCCGTGTCGAGGCCGTCGGCGTCGTTCGCGAGGCCCTGCACCACCGCGTCCCACGAGAGGATGACCGTGCCCACGCCGAAGGCCTCGCCCAGCACCACCGTGTCGCCGAGGTGGGGGTGCTTGAAATGCGATGGGTACACCACCACCTCGACGAGCCGCGCGTAGTGCTCGGCGGGGAGGTTCATCACGAGGCGCGCCGCGGCCGCGCCGATGGTCACCTTGACCTCGTCGTCGATCTCCATCCCGCGGGCGCCCGAGAAATGCTTCGTGAGCACGAAGACCTTGAGCTTGTGCTCGAAGCGAGCGCGCTCGGCGTCGTCGAACCGGGCGTAGAACGG